>CALCUQ010000309.1 GCA_937906795.1 uncultured Bacteroidales bacterium
CTGAGGCTTCATTGAAGGAGGCTCCAAGATATGGCTTAAGATGGAGGATGCCGCAGGAGTTCTCTAATGTAAGGTTCTACGGAAGGGGACCTTGGGAGAATTACTGTGACAGGAAGGATGGCGCCATGTTTGATATCTATTCATGCAATGTTGCTGACATGTATGTGCCGTATGTAAGGCCGCAGGAGAATGGACACAGGGTGGATGTGCGCTGGCTGGAGATAAAGAATGCAAAAGGCAAGGGGTTGGTAATATTTGCTATGGAGAATCCTTTTGAATTCAATGCCCTGCACAATTCAATAGAGGATTTTGATTGTGAGGAATCTGATGCACCATACCAATGGAACAATTTTGTGGAGAATGATCCGCATGATGTTGGACGTGCCCGCAACGTGATGAAGAAGCAGACACATGTTTCTGACATATCACCACGCAATTTTACAGAAATATGTATTGATTCCCGTATGACAGGTGTTGGAGGTGACAACTCCTGGGGAGCGGAGACATATGAGAAATATAAAGTGCTTACAAGCCAGCCGCAGAGATTGTGCTTTAAGATTATTCCGTTTTAATTGAGTCCGGTTATTATGAAACGAAACATTTTTGTGGCATTTGCCTTTTTGTCCGCTTTATTTGTTGCCTCATGTGACAATACGGTAAAACCGGCAATTGAGCCTGATAGGGAGATTGAGGGAAAAATAGAGAAGATTCTCAGTAAGATGACATTGGAGGAGAAGGTGGGGCAGATGTCGCAGATTACCATTACAGTTTTCCAGAATGAGGATGAAAACGGTAATCCGCAGTGGATACCGGCCATGCTGGATTCTGTGATTGCCAAATATAAGGTTGGGTCAATTCTTAATGTTATAAGTGCCAGGGCCCAGACCAGGGAACTTACTGCAGGAATGATAAAGGAACTCCAGGAGAAATCCATGAAGGAGATTGGAATTCCTTGTCTTTACGGTCTTGATCAGATTCACGGTGCCTCATACATTGCAGATGCCACCCTGTTTCCGCAGGAGATAAATGTAGCTGCAACATTCAACAGGGAGCATGCCTTCAATATGGGTGAAGTTACCGCTTACGAGTCCAGAGCCGCTTTGAATCCATGGTCGTTCAGCCCTACACTTGATCTTGGACGGGATCCAAGATGGCCAAGGTTGTGGGAAAGCTATGGTGAAAGCGAATATCTGCAGGCGGAGATGGGTGTAGCCCAGACATTGGGTATGCAGGGAACTGATCCAAACCATGTAGGTCCATACAATATGGCTGTATGTATCAAACACTACATGGCATATGGAGTACCTGTATCAGGCCGGGATAGGACCCCTTCATCCGTTACTGACGGGGATATGCGTGAACGCTATTTTGAGCCTTTCAAGGAGTGTGTGCAGGCAGGAGCGTTGTCTCTTATGGTAAACTCTTCGAGCAATGAAGGACTCCCTTTCCATGCCAATTATGAGTATCTTACAAAATGGTTGAAAGAGGATCTCAATTGGGACGGAATGATAGTTACAGACTGGGCAGACATTGATAATCTGTACACAAGGGAGCGTATTGCTACAAGCAGAAAAGATGCTGTGCGTCTTGCAATCAATGCCGGCATAGATATGGCAATGATTCCAAATGACTGGCAGTTTTGCAAGGACCTTGTAGAGCTGGTAAATGAAGGTGCTGTTCCGATGGAGCGTATTGATGATGCGGTGCGCCGTGTCCTCAGATTGAAGTTCCGTCTTGGGCTGTTTGATAACCCTAACTGGGATTTGGACAAATATGAAAAATTCGGGTCTGAAGAGTTCCGGCAGATGTCTTACAGGGCTGCAGTGGAGTCTGAAGTGCTGCTGAAAAATGAGGGGGGAATCCTCCCTTTGCAGAAGGGTGCCAGAATTCTTGTTACAGGTCCTAATGCCAATGAAATGCGCTGCCTTAACGGTGGATGGTCATATACCTGGCAGGGAGACAAGGCTAATGAATATACAGAGCATTTCAATACAATTTTTGAGGCGCTGCAAAATGAGTATGGTGCTTCAAATGTGAGATATGAGCCTGGTGTAACTTATGTTCCGGGTTTTGGAAAATGGCAGCAGGAGAATTGTACGCAGGAGAGCATAAACAAGGCTGTCCAGGCTGCAAGAGGGTGTGATATTATAGTTGCATGCATAGGTGAAAACAGCTATTGCGAGACCCCTGGAAATGTTGAGGATATAAACCTTTCCGCAAACCAGAAAAACTTGGTTAAAGCCCTTGCAAAGACTGGAAAGCCTGTTGTGCTGGTACTTAACGGTGGGCGTCCACGCATTATAAATGATATTGAGCCTCTTGCCCAGGCTGTGGTGGAGGTAATCCTTCCGGGCAATTATGGTGGAGATGCTTTGGCAGCATTACTGTCGGGAAGAGAAAACTTCAGCGGCAAACTGCCGTTTACATATCCAAAATATATAAATATGCTCTCCACTTATGATTATAAAGTGTCTGAGGTTTCTGCCACTATGGAGGGGGTATATAATTATGATGCCCGGATTGATGTGCTTTGGCCGTTTGGATATGGTTTGAGCTATACAACTTTCCAGTACAGCAATTTGGGTGCGGATAAAAAGGAGTTTGGTCCCGATGATGTGCTGGAGTTTGAGGTGACTGTTTCCAATACAGGCAATGTTGTCGGAAAAGAGGCGGTTCTCCTTTATTCAAGTGACCTGTTTGCAAGCCTTGTTCCTGATTCAAGAAGACTCAGGGCTTTTGAGAAGATAAGTCTGGAGCCTGGAGAGAGCAAAGTGGTAAGACTGGCAGTTCCGGCTACCGACCTTGCATTTGTGAATTATGATGGAAAATGGACCCTTGAGGAGGGAGATTTCCGCATTCAGGTTGGAGACCAGGTTACAATGGTTCATTGCAACACCACTAAAGTGTGGGATGAGCCAAATATAGATTAAAATTCTACCCTACAAGCCTTAAGGTTGAGACAAAGAAATAGGCCTATCTAAATTACGGAGCGGGTACAGACCGTCTTGGCGGTGCAAAGATAAATTACTTGCCAGAAGGGATTCATAGTGCTTTCTATCCACTGCAACGCAGGCGGAAGCCCGCTTTTCTGCTTCAGATGAAGGATGTGAAGAACTTTGGTATGTTTTTTACCGGTTGCTGTTGCGCTGATATAATATTAGAACTGCATAGATTTTCATATTACTCTCCCCTTCTGGCCAATCTTATCTCCTCATTAATCTCTTCAAGGCTCATGCCCGCAATGCCATTTTCTTGTGCAATTGCTCTAAGTTTGTGGAATGCGGCAAGTCCTTTTGCCCGGATTTCCTCTTCTGATTCTGTGCGCAACTCAAACGGAATACGCTGCTCCCGCACTGCGGCCTTCATAAAAATTGTCACAGCTGCTGAATTGCTCAAGCCTATTTCATCACATAGTTCATCAAAGCTCTTTTTCAGCTTTTCATCCACCCTAATTGATATAGTTGACTGTCCCATAATTAGTAAAGTTTGTGTTGCAAATATATTACATTGTATTAACAAATGCAATACAAATATGTTGAAAATATGGTTATCAAACAAATACTTCACTCCACATACGCCAACGTGGCAATACTCACCCTGCACCCCAGTTGCTCCACCAGAATAGTTGC
>CALCUQ010000310.1 GCA_937906795.1 uncultured Bacteroidales bacterium
ACTGTGCCAATATACTCACCCAAATATTTTGCTCCATCTGAACTGTTCCATTTTCCCCTTTTTGAGTTAATGAACAATTCTGTATAACCTCTGTTAAATGTGAGGTTGGGGTTTGGGGTAAAGCCTCCAATACACTCTCCCATTGAGGCCTTGCAATACCCGTTGTTCTCCATTATGAATTTGTCAATTATTTTTCTGTAATGCAGAACAATATTTCTTATGTAAGATTCGTTCTTTAGTCTTCCTTCTATTTTAAAAGAGGTAATGCCAGCTTTGATTATATCGGGAATATGGGAGGTAAGATTAAGATCCTTAAGAGAGAGAATAGGTTGGTTTTTAACCAGTGGTTTGCCATTGGTGCCATTAACTGTATTGCCTATTGCATCCACTAAAGTGTAGTTGGATCTGCAAGCCTGGGCACAGGCTCCTCTGTTTGCACTTCTTTGTGCAACTCTCTGGCTTAAATAGCACTGACCGCTGTAGCTTACACACAGAGCTCCATGAATGAATGATTCAAGTTCTGTATTGGTTGCACTTTTTATCTCCTTTATTTGTTCTGTGCTTAATTCTCTTGCAAGAATGAGTCTGCTGAAACCTAAAGATTCCAGAAATTTTGCCTGTTCTACTGTTCTAAGGTTGGTTTGGGTAGAGGCATACAGTTCTATAGGAGGCAAATCCATCATAAGCAGTGACAGATCCTGCACAATAATGGCATCGCATCCTGCGTTATATGCATCAATTACGGTTTGTCTGGCCATCTGGAGCTCATTGTTGTACAAAATGGTATTCACTACCATATATACTTTGGCTCCATATTTATGGGCGTAGGCGGTAAGGTCTGCAATATCATCTATGGTGTTGCCCGCAGCCTCGCGTGCACCAAACTTAGGCCCGGCAATATATACAGCATCGGCACCGCAGTCAATAGCCGCAATGCCGATACTTTTATTTTTTGCCGGAGCAAGTAGCTCAAGCTCTATTTGCATAGTGAACCAACTTTGCTGGTGGCGTATGCGCCAAAGTTCTTGTCTGATGTAATCTGTTTGTAGTACTCACAAGCTTTTGCATTGTTGCCTTTAGCCTCGTAAGCTCTTGCCAAATAATATTTTACATCATTTGTTTTAGCGTCTGGGCCTGCAAGTGGCTCAAGTAGGCTAATAGCCTGGTCATTTTTCTTAAGGTTAAATGCACAGATACCGCCAACTTTAGCAGCAGCTGAGTTTCCATACTCAGAAGCTTTAACAGCTGCATCTACAGCACCTTGGTTATCTTTTGCTTTGTAGCATGCAACAGCTTTCTTTGCATATAAATTACCCATTTTTTCTTTTGCATTTGCCTCTTGACCATTCTCAGCAGCTTTTGTATAAGCCTCAATAGCACCATCCTCATCGCCTGTAGCTCCTTTACACATACCAATTCTCAGGTATGCCAAACCATTTGTAGGGTCAATCTCAGTTGCTTTTGTATATGAAGCAATAGCCTCGGCATATTTTTTCTCGTTAAGTAAAGAGTTACCATCTGCAATCAAAACTTGAACAAGAGTCTCTTTTGCATTCTCTGCAGTCTCAGCCTGGCCATACTCAGTAGCTAATTTTTGAGCTTGTCCTATTAGTTCAATAGCTTTGTCCATATCTTTAGTGCTTGCTGCCTCTTTTCCCAATTGTACGTATAGTTTAGGGATAATAGCTTTACAGTCTGATGCAAGAGTAGCACCCTCCTCGCCAAGAGCCTCTGCTGCAGCAAGAGCTTGTTTGAAACCATCCAATGCAACTTGAGAATTACCCTCGTTTAGTGCAGTTGCTGCGTTGTTGTAAAGCTCACCAGCCTGACTTAAATCTTGTGCAATAGCGTTGCTGCCAATAAATAGAGCAAATGCAGCAACAACAAAAAGTTTAATTGTCTTTTTCATGTTACTTATTAAATTTTACTTAATTTCTTAAAATAGGGTAGCAAAATTAAAAAAAATATATACACAAGCAAAATGCGGTATAATGTTTGCTTTTTTTTTTAGTTTTGTACGGATATTGTAAAATTGGCTTAAATCTTTAATTATGAAAAGATTGATTTTGTTTGTGCTTTCTTTTGTGCTGTATGTGGGAGCATCGGCTCAGGTAATTACCATTTCATCTGGTTTTTTCAGAAATCCGGAATCCCAAGTGAAAGTAAAATTAATGGATTCTATTTCCGGGGTCCCTCTACAGATGGCAACAGTATATTTGCAGCCGCCAAAAGGGGATAGTACAATTATGTACTTTGGACTTTCGGATACTGCCGGAGTGGCAACTCTGGAGGGTGTTGTACGGGGAAATTATAGAATGACAGCAGAATTTCTGGGATATAGGGCAGTTGTTAAAAATGTATATTTCAGCAAACCAAAAGAGGATATGGGGGTAATAAAAATGGTGGAAGATGCCATTTTGCTCCAGGGGGCAACTGTTACTGCTGCCGGTAATCCAATAGAAGTAAAGCAGGATACCATTATTTATAATGCAACAATGTTCAGAACAGCAGATAATGCTGTATTGGGGGAATTGTTAAAGAAGATGCCAGGATTTGAGGTGTCATCCAATGGACAGGTTAAAGTAAACGGAGAGCAGATTTCAAAGATTACCGTTAACGGAAAAACTTTTTTCTTTGAAGATCCTACTATGGCAGTAAAAAATCTTCCGGCCAAAATTGTAGACAAAATAAAGATTACGGATTATAAGTCTGATGATGAAAAATCTACCGGTATAAGCAATATGCAGGAAAGGTCAAAGGAGATGGATATTTCTCTTAAAAAAGAGTATGAAAAGGGGTGGTTTGGTAATGTAGGATTGGCCGCAGGAGTTCCAATATCGCCTTCTAAGAACAGTAATC
>CALCUQ010000311.1 GCA_937906795.1 uncultured Bacteroidales bacterium
TGATAAACCTTTTCCATCCAGTTCCCAGATAGGAAAATAGGAGATCTCAGGCTGATACAGATTATAGATGAATTTTATAGCATTATATAGCCTCTGCTTTTCTACATCATTGAGAACAGGGATAACCCCTGTTTTAGGATCCTCAACTCTATCATAATAGAACATATCATTCACTAAATCGGTTTTATCCCAGCTTACAGGTATGCTATTGACAATATCATTTCTGTAATGTAATGTTCCATCTGCTATTTGTTGGATAAATTCTCTCACTGTCATATCTCTGTCACTTTAGATGATTCATCATTGATAATTATGGAATGAAAGGTTTTGATTCCTTTAGAGTGTGGTTTTGTCCTTAGTTCCTGGTTGGCACGCCTTAGATTGTCTGGATCTGTGGATTCATATTTATCACCTTTCTTAATTCTGAATATTGTTGAGGCTATGATCCATTTCTTATAGTCAGATCCTTTGTATAAAATCTGGGTAATAAGGTAAGCCAAAGATTTAACCTCTCTATTCCATAGCATTGGCTGATCTGGATCCTTTCCACTGCCAACACTGAAATACAGCCACTGATCCAGGGTTGTCTTATCACTGAGGTATTTGTGATCAATGAGGTTGCAATATACATTTTTAAGCTCAGAAATGCTTACCACTGAATCATAATGAACAGGATCGGTGATTGTTGGCTCCATGATCACGCACTCATCTGAGGGATTCATATCAAACTTTTTGCTAATCTCTGAGAAATCCACCTCTGGGTATAGCTTTATAATATCCTCAAAATCCACACTCTTTGAACTGGGTATATATACTCCAGGCAGTTTCTCCTTATTCCAGAGGCGTTCAAATGGCTCCCACTTATGTTTGAGGTGTAAAGCTGTACCAATACCAAAAGCCAGGAATCTCAGTTGAGCGTTTGAGGTATGTGTGCCAGGCTGGTAATCTTCTTTCAGATACCCAGCCTCAACAGCTCTCAGTAGTAGTTTTGCAGCCTCATCATTAGCCAGCTCATCAGGCAGCATGGAGTAGGCTCCTTTGCTTTGTTCCTGGTGCTGCTTGATCTCAGCTCTTAACTCACCAATAACATTCACATACCTACTAATAGCACCTCTTATATCATCTGCCATCCGAGCACTCAGTAGCAGCTTATAGAAATTACCAGAGGATCCTATGTTTGCTATCTGTTCTGCTATGATCGGATCTTTGCACTCCCTCCAGTATGCTTGAATTTCAAAAGCCCAATCATCAATATGATTGAGTTCTGGGTGTAGGTGTGTTGGGTAATCTATTTCTTCACCCTTGTTACACTCCAGCAAATAGTTGAGAGTTCTATTTTTCTGGGTAATCTTTGCTATGTTTATAACAACCTTTGATCTTTCCATACTGTTAGCGTTTACCTGTTTGAAATACTACAGCCCAGTTTGTCCGATCTCCATAGGGATTTGGACTTTTACCAGGTAAATAATCATTGATAAAGTTCTCTTTCCACTCCTTATAGGCATCCTCCAGGCTTGTGTTGCTATCAGCATTATCCAGATAGGAGAGGTAAAAATCTCTCTCATATATCCAAAGAGCTGCTGCCAGTGGTCGCTCTGGATCTCCTGTGTATGGATTCTCTTTCTCTCCTTTGTACCAGGTAAGGCTATCAAGATCCTCGCTGGCAATAGGGAGAGCTTTGTACATACCTTGAAAGTCTATATCTTCACGCTCCATTTTTTGTAGTTTGATCCTGATAACATACTTATATACCTCCTCCATAGTTTCAAGCTCATTCAAGCCTGGTGTATAGCCGTTCCTTTTCCATTGATCCAGCCACTCCTGGTATTCAGTGGAAACACTCATTTCTGCATCCCAGATCTGAAATTTAAGATACTCCAGTGCCCACTCATCGCCTGTTTTCTTTGAGTGGTTGTATGGATTCTCCTTTTCACCTCTGTAGAGCTTGCATAGAGAGCTTAAATTTATGTTTTCTGTTAATCCCATAAAATCATTACATCTGTATCTTCAAACTCCTCAGATCCACACTGAGGGCACTTAATATTTTCCTGTGGTTGTACTGGGTTGTTTTCTAAGCCTACACCCTCCAGGATGTTCAACTCATAACCGCACTCTTTACATTTGATTACTTTTCCTGTTCCCATGCTCGTTTTAATTAAAAGTTTAACAAATCTACAGCCTCCTCTTTTTTCTGATCCATGACCTTAGCATAGATCTGAGTAGTGGCTAATTCACGGTGTCCTAATAGCTTTGAAACTGTGTATATATCTACATTTTTACTAAGTAGAGATACCGCAAATGTGTGTCTGGCACAATGAAAAGTTATATTTTTTGTTATTCCAGCAGACAAAACCCATCTTTTGAGTTCCAATAACACCCAGGAGCCATATTTGAAGCCAGAAAAAACCTTTTCATTATTTTCACCTCTGGTACCTAAATATTCTTCTGCTTTTGCGTTGATCGTTAGGTACTCCTGTCCTTTTGTTTTCTTCTGTCTGAATATTATCATATTCAGTTGTAATAGCAAGTTCAGCACCCTGAATATAAACAACATCTGCTCCGGTTGTTTCTTTGACATATTCTTTGAAGTAATAGGGGAAGTCAGCAGAAATGACATCTGCGCCGGCACCGAAACCTACGCAGTGAATACCTGCTTCACAAAGCCAGATTTCATTGGAGCTTT
>CALCUQ010000312.1 GCA_937906795.1 uncultured Bacteroidales bacterium
GCAAGGTCAATTTCTCCATTTGCATCTGTTCAAATTGCTAAATAACCCCATTGGGGTGGCATCGTGTTGCTTTAATTTGCACAATTTTGTAATTCATAAGTAACTATCGGGAGAAAAAAATTATTATATTTGCAAGGATATGTGCACTTTGTCCAGGTTATAAAGTGTTAGTTAGGAACTTCTAAAGGTAGAACGGGTATGATTGAGATTTTCTACAAATCAAAAGGACAGATAATTACATCATCAGATATTTCTTATCTGGACGAATTGGGTTTTGATGATGTGCTTTGGATAGACCTTTTTGAGCCTACCGGTGAGGAGAAAAGGGGAGTGGAGGATTTCCTTGAGACAACACTCCAGAGCCGCGCACAGGCGGAGGAGATTGAGAGTTCATCGCGCTATTCTGAGACAGATACCACAATCTTTGCCAATACCAACTTCCTTATTCCGGGACCTGATGACTACAGTATGGAGGCTGTTTCATTCATAATTTCCGAGGGTGTGCTGGTTACAATAAGGCAGGTTCCTTTGCGTACCTTTACTGATATGCAGAGGAGGATTTCAGTTTCCTATAAGCTTTATCCTACAGGGTATCATATTCTGGTGGCAATTCTGGAGAGCAGGATTGACCTGGATGCCGATATGATTGAGCTTATGGCAAAGGAGATTGCCCAGTTCAGTAAAAGAGTGAGCACAGGTGAAGATGTAAGTGAGGATTTCTTGTTGGATATAAATCAGTTACAAGAAAATACAATGATGGTAAGGGAAAATATCATAGATAAGCAAAGAATGATCTCTTCTATCCTTAAAAGTGATAAATTCCCAAGAGATGTTCATACAAAACTAAATGTCCTTATAAAGGATATTGCATCACTTCTAAACCATACAAACTTTAATTTTGAAAGACTTGAGTATTTGCAAAATACAGTTTTAGGTCTTATCAATCTGGATCAGAATAAGATTATGAAGGTTTTGGCGTACGTTTCACTAATGTTTATGCCTCCAACTCTTATTTCTGGTATTTTTGGTATGAACGTAGGTTTGCCTATTATAGGTGGATGCATTGATTTCCTTATTATAATAGGCGTTATGTTGCTTTCTGTTGGTATAGCCTACGTTATTTTCAGAAAAAAGAAAATGTTCTAGTTCTTTGCTATAAATTTATTATAGCAAAGAAGTCCAATTATACTCAATACTCCTATACCGGAGAATATTATCCATAGTATATCTGGTTTACCAAGTTCGTCTATATATTTCACATATAGACTTGCACCAAGGAATGATCCAATAGAGCTTCCTATTACACCATACAGGAATGAGTAACCCATATACAATGCTTTTTTATTGGCTGGTGCAATCATACCTATATATGAAAGGAACTTTGGATGGGTTGTCATTTCTCCCAAAGTGAAAATTACCAATCCTATTATAAAAATCCAGGCAGATGATGATAGGCTCAATACAAACATTCCCAATGTTCCAAATCCAATTCCAAGAATCATAGTTGGTAGGGCAGGGGCTTTTTGTAATAGTTTTGATACAATAAGTTGCAGGCAAATTATTACACCGGCATTTATTACTGTAACATGCTCTACATCAAATTTCCATTGCGGAGAGTCTACAAACAGGCTTAAAAATGAATTTACGCCATTATTTATTGGTGTCATATCCACGTGGTCATTCAAATACCAAAGTACTGTTCCATACATTTGGAAATATAGAATCCAGAATCCTGAGTATAGAAATATAAGAAGGATAAATTTGTAGTCTTTTAGAACTTCTACAATACCAAGGAGCATTTTCCCTACAGATTTTTTCTCACCTTCTTTATTTCCTTTAGGCTCTTTATATAGGAATGTATTAATTAGCATTAAAATACAACCTACAGCAGCAGCCATGTAAAATATGTAGTTGTATCCGAATGATTTAAGATACGGTACTAAAATCAAAGGGACAAGAAAAGCTCCCAAATTTATTGACCAATAGAATATTCCAAACCCAAGTGCCGAGTTTTCTTCTGTTGTTGATTTTGCAATGGTGCCCGATATTACCGGCTTAAAGAATCCTGCTCCAACAGCCATTAGAAGCAGTGATACAAATACAGGTATGTATGATTCTGTTATGGAGGTAAACAAATAACCTCCTGTTATACATGCAAAGGCAAAAAACAATATTCTTCTATATCCGTACCTGTCTGCAATGGCACCTGCAATTATAGGTAAAAAATACAATAGAGGCTGTATTGTTCCCATTATTGTTCCAGCCTGTGTCTTTGAAAAGCCTAAACCTCCGTCGGCTGAGCCAAGTACCAGATATACAGAAAGAACAGATAATACTCCGTAGTATGCTCCTCTTTCAAAGAACTCCATTATAACTGCTATATAGAAGTTTTTTTCAAACCCTTTTTTACCTTTCATCATTTATACTTTTAATTTGTAATTTGTTTTCTATGGTATCTGTTATAAGTTTAAGGTCTTCTGTACAAGCCATATCCAATGCGTTAAAACAGCAGAACATATAATTGCCGTTTTTTAACTTGTTTATTTTATCTGATATATATTTCCCTTGTTTTTTTGGCTTTAGGACAAACAGATAATTTCTGGTATTAAGATATTTTGCTTTTCCTTGTTTTATAAGTGTAAGGTATTGTAATTCCTGTGGTGTGTATTGTGCAATATCTCTAAACTTATATTGTATGTTTCTTTCTATATTTTGTGGATTTTTAGTGTAGTATTCTTTATAAAAATCTCTTAATAGTCCTCTTGGTGCGTGATCCAGTCTGTAATATATGAAACTTCCTCCGGCAAGTTTTACAGCATTTATCATTAATCCTTTAAAAGTAACTTGTGGTATATTGTTCTTTTTTGCTTTTAATTTTCTTGTGAATTCTGATAAAACTGTTACTGCCTTTGTTGCATAACAGATTGGTTTGCCTTCTTTTGTAAAAAAATCTTCTGGTGTTGTTGGCCCCCATAGGAGCATATCATCGTTGAATTCTATAAAATGGTTGCTAAGACCTGGTATTCTCCAGGTCATTGTTTCTATTGTTACGCTATTGAATGTTGGCAGATACTGATGATATCCTTCAAAAATTTCTTTATGGTCAATTATTTGAAACGGTATATATCCATTTGGAAAATTCAACTCCAAAAACGGTCTCAGGTTGGGATCCTGCTGATCTGTTACAATATATATTTTATTTATAAACGGGGCAAACCTGTTTATGGATGCAACACACCAGTATATCTCTCCTACACTTGAATACCTTGATTTGCCTGCTATATCTTCTGCAGCAAACAATTTTCTGTTGCCGTATTTTGCCCTCTTGGCCATGTGTACGGGATCATCGCCATTAACCCATGTGATTACAGCATCAATTTTTTCTATCATTTTTCAAAACGGCATTTGTTTGGAAATCTCTCTTCAAAAGATTCCAGTATAACACTTCTTAGAGTATTGTATTTTTTCTCACTTAACTTGACATCGTTTATACATGCCATTTTATAGGTTGGGGCTGTAATGAATTTTCTTAGTTTTTCTGGGGTACAAAGGGCAACTGAAAAATGTTTGTTAGATATTTTCTCATCTATCACCAATCCTTTGTAGTATATATAGTCAAAGAAAAGGTATTGGTTGACATTTTTTCCTTCTCTTGTAATGGAAAGTGAAGAAAGAATTTCATCTTTGGTTTTATTGTATACTTCCAGTACCTGACTCTTTAACATAGGGGTACATATATGTTGTGGTCTGAGGAATACAAATGAGGGTTTCATACCCAATGCTTTTCTGGCAAGATCTGATGAGTTTTTGCATATCTGTTTGTACATTCCCATTTTTATATAATGCTTGTATGAGCCAATAACAGCTTTCCCATCTCTAAAAAAGTCTGTTTCCTGGCATTTGTCAAGTGGGAACATATCGTCGTTAAAATACAGATATTGTTCATCAAGTTCTTTTATATTCTGAAAGTGTGTTTCAATTGTGTTGCAATTGAATGTTGGAAGATAGTCAGATGGAATAATATCTTTGTGCAATACTATTTTTAAGTTTTCTGTATTTGCCCATTGGGGGATTTGGCTTGTGTGTGATACTACAAGATATACATTGCGTATAAATGGCATATTTACCTCAATACCTCTCAATAAATATTTTAAAGTTCCCCAATCTCTAAAACGTTTGTCCATTATTGGAATATTGGTGTTTTCCTCATAATCTTTTATCACCAATGTATATATACTTCCCACATTGCTGATTCGTAAAATATCTTTACGGTTATATAGCGCAGGGGCTGCACCGCCTTCAAACACCGCATTAAGCTTGGTTAATACACCCTTCATTCCCTCCATGGACATCTGCTTATCAACCTTACCTTCATGAATCATTGTGACGGAATCACATATTTTTTCCAGACCGGATAAATTATGTGAGCTGATCAATACACCGATTTCATTCTCTTCCGCCTCTTTTATCAATATTTTATAAAAAGCTTCTTTCGCCACAGGATCAAGTCCGGAAGTAGGTTCATCATACAGCATGATTTCCGGTTCCGTGATCAGAGCCCGGGCAAGTCCTGCCCGTTTGACCATTCCTCCGGAGATCTCCGAAGGCATTTTATGTGCAGAATTTTCCAGTCCCAGTACAGAA
>CALCUQ010000313.1 GCA_937906795.1 uncultured Bacteroidales bacterium
CATATGTGCAGGCTGCAACAACCATCTTGTCATGGCGGAATGCGTCTTCCACTGCCTCAGCCATGTCATCTCTTGAAAGGTCTGCAATTGCTACACGTTTTGCTCCCTTTTCTTTTAAGATTTCAGCAAGTTTCTTTGCGGCTTTTGCTGTGTTTCCATGGATAGAAGCATATGCAATAAACACGCCCTCATCCTCTGGTTCATACTTGCTCCAGATATCATATTTCCCAATATAGAATCCCAAATCTTCTTTAAGAATAGGTCCATGAAGAGGACAAATCATAGCAATATCAAGTGTAGCTGCTTTTTTAAGAAGAGCTTGTACTTGCATACCATATTTCCCAACGATGTTGAAATAATATCTTCTAGCTTCGCATGTCCAGTCTTCCTCTGCGTCAAGCGCACCAAATTTACCAAATCCATCTGCTGAGAATAAGATTTTTTCTGATTGCTCGTATGTCACCATAACTTCTGGCCAATGTACCATTGGAGCCATATAGAAAGATAGTGTATGTTTTCCAAAACTTATACTGTTCCCCTCTTTAACGGGTACAAGATTTTTTGAAAAATCCATATTCTCAAAAAACTGGTCAAGCATTTTTACTGCTTTGTCAGATAAAATTATCTTTATATCAGGATATTTTGCAAGCACTTGAGCAATGCTACCTGCGTGGTCTGGTTCCATATGATGAACTACTAGATAATCAGGAGATTTACCATCAAGTTCACTCTCAAGGTTTTTCCACCAGATATCAGCTTTTCTTGTATCTACAGTATCAATAATTGCAATTTTCTCATCCTTTAGCAAATATGAATTATAAGAGATGCCATTAGGTACAACATATTGGCCCTCAAATAAATCAATATCCAAATCATCTACTCCTATATAAATTATGTCTTCTGTTATTTTCATATATTACAAATTAAAAATTATGAACCTTTTTTTACAGGATCGCAAGTAAGTCCAACCCCTAATTTTTTAAATATTTTTCTATCAATTTCACTAAGCATTGCTGTAGAATGTACCTGACATCCGTCAAGTTTTGGTAATTGCTCCAATGCCTTTCTACAGTTTTCATCCTGGTTACTTAGCATTGAAATTGCAACTAGAACCTCATCGGTATGCAATCTAGGATTCTTTCCATGCAATAAAGATACCTTTGTTTTCTGAATAGGAACAATCATCTCTTCTGGAATCAGTTTTACTTCATGTGGGATTCCAGCAAGATATTTGGTTGCATTTATAATTAAAGCAGCACTTGGCCCAAGTAATGAACTTGTTTTACCGGTTATAATTGTGCCATCTTTAAGTTCTATGGCAGAACAATGAACGTTCAATAACTCTTTTTTCTCTTTTGCAGCAAGGGTTGTTTTCCTATATTCAGTTGTAAGTTTGATCTGTTTTAATATCAGAGATATTTTATTTACCTCATGTTCGTTGTCTCCAGAAGTAGCCAGTCTGCAAAGTGCTGTATAATATCTTCTTATAATCTCCTCTTTAGCAGCTTCACAACAAGCCTCTTCATTATTGATACAGAATCCTATCATATTTACACCCATATCTGTTGGTGATTTGTATGGGCTTTCTCCATAAATGCTCTCAAATATTGTAATTTCATAATTCGCTCCCTATGCTCTGACCAATTATGTCATCAATCAGTGTCTCGGAGCT
>CALCUQ010000314.1 GCA_937906795.1 uncultured Bacteroidales bacterium
CCAGATTCTCTTTAGTAAGTGAGTTGAACAACACTTGCTCATCCAGCCTGTTAAGGAACTCTGGAGTGAATGCCTTGCGGATAGCTTTGTCTATAATACTCTTGCTGGTTTTGCCTGTGTCTCTTTTGGTTGCATTTGAGAAACCAAGGCCGCTGCCATACTCTTTAAGCTCTCTTGTTCCAATATTGGAAGTTAGAATCAGTACAGTGTTCCTAAAATCTATATATCTTCTGTTACTGTCTGTGAGCCTTCCCTCGTCCAGCACTTGCAACAGAATGTTGAATATGTCTGGATGTGCTTTTTCAATTTCGTCCAAAAGTACTACAGAGTATGGTTTTCTTCTTACCCTCTCCGACAATTGCCCCCCTTCGTTGTAACCGACATACCCTGGAGGAGCACCAATAAGTCTGCTTACAGCATGTTTCTCCATAAACTCACTCATATCTATCCTTATTATGCTCTCTTTGGAATCAAACATATATTGTGATAGAACTTTCGCAAGCTGAGTTTTTCCTACTCCTGTTGGACCTAAGAATAAAAATGTTCCAATCGGCTTGTTAGGATCTTTTAATCCGGCTCTGTTGCGCTGTATTGCCTTGCACACTTTCTCAACAGCCTCATCCTGGCCAATAATCTGCTGCTTGATGGTTGAACTCATATTGGCAAGTTTGTTCCCCTCGCTCTGCGCAATCTTGTTTACTGGTATATTGGTTGCCATGCTCACAACCTCTGCTATGTGCTCTACAGTAACTGTACTTGGCTTGCCAAGCTGTTTCTTTTCCCACTTTTTCCTCTCTTTATCGTATTCCTCCTTTTTATCCCTTTCAATGTCTCTATATAGTGCAGCCCTTTCAAAATCAGAATCTTCTACAGCTTGTCTCTTTTCGTTTGCAATAATTTCAATGGCCTTTTCAAGTATGGCCATACGCTTTGATATTTTAATGTTCTTAAGATGTACGCGGCTGCCTGCTTCGTCCATTATGTCAATGGCTTTGTCGGGAAGGCACCTGTCTGTTATATACCTCTGACTAAAGCTAATACATGCTTTAAGTGTTTCATCTGGATATATTACGTTATGGTGTTGCTGGTACCGGTCTTTTATATCTTTTAAAATCTCGTATGTCTGATTGAAATCTGTTGCATCTACAAGTACTTTCTGGAATCTTCTCTCCAATGCCCCGTCTTTTTCTATAAACTGGCGGAATTCATCCAAAGTTGTTGCTCCAATGCACTGGATTTCTCCTCTGGCAAGAGATGGTTTGAGCATATTGGCTGCATCCAGTGAGCCTGCTGCACTGCCGGCACCAACAAGAGTGTGCATTTCGTCAATAAAAAGAATTACATCCGGGTTCTTTTTTATTTCGTTGAGAATGGCTTTCATCCTCTCTTCAAATTGCCCCCTGTATTTTGTTCCTGCTACAATAGAACCAATGTCCAGAGATATAACTCTTTTGTTAACCAGTACCCTTGAAACTTTCTTTTTTGCAATTCTGATTGCCAGGCCTTCTGCTATGGCAGATTTTCCTACCCCGGGCTCTCCTATGAGTACAGGATTGTTTTTCTTTCTTCTTCCCAGTATCTGGGCAAGTCTTTCAATCTCCTTTTCTCTTCCCACTACAGGGTCAAGTTTTCCCTCTCTTGCAGCTTTTGTAAGGTCAAACCCAAAACTCTCCAGTACAGGTGTTACTGCAGTTTCTTTTTTAGGTGTGTTAAAAGATCGTTTTTCAATAACATCCTCTTGTGACTCTTGTAGAGTTTCATCCTCCTTTTCCTCTGCCAGGTGGGGATTTATTGCGTCTGAAATAGCCTGTTTTACTCTATCATAATTTGCATGGTTTTTCTCAAGATATTCAACACAGAAACCCTGTTGGCTCCTTAGTATGGAAAGCAAAAGATGACTGGCATTGGGATTGGTCTGTTTAAAGGCCCTTGATTCCAGAAACATTATCTTAAGGACATTCTCACTTGATTTGGAAAATGTTATTTTGTCTGCGTTTTCAAAAGGGATAATTTCAGCCCCTTTTATATTGTTTTCTATGTGGGACTTTAACTCCTGTATGTTTATTTTTAGACCTGCAAGTGTCTCAATAGCAATATTTTCTCTATGTCTTACTATGCCAAGAAGCAAGTGGTCTGTAGAGATGGTATATGACCCCATTCTCATTGCCTCTTCCTTGGCATAAGTTAGAATTTCATTAAGTTCGTCTGAAAGTTGTAAGTGCATTTGTATAAAATTTGTTCAAAAATACTTAAAACATTTAAAATGGTAAACAATTGGCTC
>CALCUQ010000315.1 GCA_937906795.1 uncultured Bacteroidales bacterium
CTCAAGAGAAGTTTCTTGTCAAGGCCATCACCCTCAAGGTCACACCATACAGAATTGTCATCGTGTGTCTCAAATATATTTTTCTTCAATCCCTCCTGAACAAGAGCCTTTCCAAGAAGATATGTCTGTGACTCATAATATGTTCTGTCAAACTCAATTCCAAGTCTTTTGTAGGTCTGTGCAAATCCGTCATATACCCATCCGTTCATCTTCTCCCACAAAGCTACAATCTCTTTATCTCCATTCTCCCATTTTAGAAGCATAGCCTGAGCCTCTTTGAGGATAGGAGCCTTTTTCTCAGCCTCATCCTCAGAAATATTCTCCTGGGCAGCAATCTCTTTTGTCTGACGTTTGAGTTCATTGCTGAATGCCACATAATATTTGCCGACAAGATGGTCACCCTTCATGCCTGAACTCTCCGGAGTCTCACCGTTACCCATAAGCAACCATGCCAACATCGACTTGCAAATGTGGATACCTCTGTCATTTACAAGATTAACCTTTAATACTTTGTGACCATTTGCCTCAAGAAGCTTTGAGACAGACCAGCCCAACAGGTTGTTTCTGATATGGCCAAGATGGAGCGGTTTGTTTGTATTTGGAGATGAGTACTCAACCATTATTGTTTTTCCCGACGGAGCAAGCTGGCCAAAATCCTCAGCAGTTTCCATCTCAATAAATACACCCTGCCAGAACCACTGTGAAAACTTTATGTTAAGAAAACCTTTGATCACATTGAATGACTCAATCTCAACCGAATTTGCCTTCAACCACTCTCCAATCTCCTGAGCAGTAATTTCAGGAGATTTCTTGCTTGTCTTCAACAATGGAAAAGTAACCAGAGTTATATCACCTACAAACTCCTTCCTTGTGGCCTGAGTCTGTATCATCTTTTCATTCACATCTGCACCATAAAGCTCCTTAATTGCAGCTTTGGCCTTTTCAAATATAAAAATTTCAGGATTCATCTGACTAATCTCAATAAACTGTAATCAATCTGTTAAACAACTATTTTTCTTTTGCAAAATAGACCTTCATTGCAGCCTTAACCTTAGGTGCAAGAATAAACAATGTAATCATTGTAGGGAAAGCCATAAGGGCATAAGCCAGGTCAATCAAACCCACAGCAGCCTTAAGCGGAATCATGGCAGCAACAACCAGCATTATAAGGAAGAAGAAGTTATAATATTTTGAATACTTCGCTCCAAACAAAAATCCAGTACACTTCTGTCCATAGTATGAATATGAGAACATTGTTGAAAATGCAAAGAAGAAGAGCATGATAAGCAAGAAATACTTGCCCAAACCAGGGATTGAAGCATCAAAAGCCTGAAGTGCAACACTCAAACCGGCAATTGATCCGCTAATACCG
>CALCUQ010000316.1 GCA_937906795.1 uncultured Bacteroidales bacterium
TTTATAAACAAAAGGGGCAGACCTTAAGGCCTGCCCCTATCTTTTGCATCTCGCAAGAATTAACCTTGAACGATAGCACCTACTGGACATGCATCAGCGCAAGTACCACAATCAGTACAAACGTTAGGATCAATTTTGTAAATATCACCTGCTGAAATAGCACCCATAGGACACTCACCAGCGCAAGTACCGCAAGCTGCGCAATCCTCTGTAATTCTGTAAGCCATGACTAAATTTGTTTAATTAGTTGTTGTTATTAATTATAATTAATGGTTTAAAACCGCCTGCAAAGATAATAACAAGGTTGTTAGTATCCAAAAATATCTTCTAATGATACTCTTTCTACCTGGCCATATTTAGCTGGTGCAAGAGCTTTCATATCCAAATCTTTCTCTGTACCCAAGATACCAATTGTATAGCATCTGTCTTTGATTACCTCTTGCTGGAAGTTGATAACATCTTGCAAAGTAAACTGTTGAGTTTTCTCAAAATACTCTTTTCTAGGGTCTTTATCCAAACCTAACTCTTTAAGTTGCAAATAATAGCTTATAACCCCAGCTCCCTTGATTCTGGATGTTCTTATACTTGCAAGAATATTCTCTTTAGCAATATTGAATGCACTTTCTGACTGAGGCATATTGTTAATGATTTCATCAAATGCATTGACAGCGTCCATCATCTTGTCATTTTGAGTTGCAATAAATGTAGAGAACAAATATGGATCTGATTTCTCTCTAGGAGAAGAATATCTTGCATTAGCCGAGTATGCCAAACCTCTTGCCTCTCTCATCTCCTGGAATACGATTGAGTTCATACCACCACCAAAATACTCGTTGTACATATTTACAATAGCAGTTTTTGTAGGGTCATATTTCTCACCTGTATTTGAGTATGAAATCATGTAGATTTGTTTTGCATTGTAAGGAGCAATAATAACTTTTGGTTCTTTAACCTCCTGGTATTGGTATTTTACTTTTTCAACTTTAACCAACTGAGCAGGTACATTGTGCAATTTGTTTACAATCTCTACAACTTTATCAACCTCCATTGGTCCATAATATGTTACTTTTTGGTCATATTTAAGGACATCTTTAAGTTCTGACAACAACTGCTCAGATGTTAAGGCCTGAATCTCGCTGTTTGACAATTGGTTGTTGGATGGATTGTTTTTACCGTATTGAACATAAGATGTAAGCATTGAGTAGCAAGATCTCTGGTTTGTCTTAGCATTCTCTCTGCTTCTGAACATATCTGCTTTGTAGTTTGCCAAAATAGCATCATCACCTTTTACATTTGCAATCTTATCCTCAATAATTGCCAATGCAGCCTCCATATTCTCGCTCAAACCAGAAACTGAGATATGTGTCTTATCCAAATTAACATATACACTTGCATCACATGCCAATGCAAAAAGCTCTGCGTTAATCTGGTCTGCAGTTTTTTGAGCTGTACCCAAGTAATCAAAGTAGTTGGCAGCAACACTTAAATTTTTATTGTGGCTTCTGCCATATTCAATAGCAAATGACAAAGTGAACAAATCGTTTTTCTCATTTTTCTTATAAAGCACCTCAATGCCAGACTTAGCAGTTGATTTGCCCATATCAGTATCAAAGTTTACATATACCGGCTCAATTGGTTTTGCAGCTGCAGCCTGTGCTTGAATCTCTTTTAAGAAATCACTTTGTTTGTCTCTGTTTGTAAGAATAGGGGTAATTTTAGGTTTGCTGATAGCAGCTGTTTCAGGTGCCTTACCTTGCTCTTTGTAAACTGCCACATAACCCTCTGTGAAATATTTGTTTGCTGCTGCAACAATATCCTCTTTGGTAACTTTTGACATATCATCAAGTTGAGATACCATATCTTTCCAAGGAATATTGTAAATGAATGATGTAACAAACATATCGGCTCTTGCAGAATTGTTCTCCATCATTCTCATTTGTTGTCTCTTGTAATTGTTAACAACACTTGCAATCATAGAGTCATCAAACTCACCTTTTTTAAGTTTCTCAATCTGCTCCAATAGAAGTGATTTTACCTCATCCAAAGTCTGGGTCTTTTTAGGTCTTGCACTCAACAAGAAACATGAGTGGTCTGCAAAAGTCTGAACGCCACCACCGGCACCTCCTAAAACTTTTTGCGCCTGGTTGATATTTACATCTATCAAACCTGTTTTGCCGTTATTAAGAATATTGGACAAAACCTCAAGTACAGGCATATCTTCAGAGTTTGCAGCAGGCAATCTCCAAGCCATATACATAAATGGAGCCTCTTGTCCAACTACCTCAACTTTTACCGGTGCCTCAAGTGGTTTCTCCTGAGGGAACTCAAGTTTAGGAAGGTTCTCATTTGGTTTCCATTGTCCAAAATATTTCTCTATTGTAGCAACAAATTCGTCGGGATTAAAATCACCTGAAACACAAATTGCTATATTGTTTGGAACATACCATTGGTCATGGTAATTCTTAATATTTGTAATAGATGGGTTTTTCAAATGCTCTTGAGTACCAAGAACCGATTGCTGTCCGTATGGGTGGCTTGGGAACAAAGCAGCCAACATAGCCTCCAATACTCTTCTGCTGTCTTGAGTAAGCGACATGTTTTTCTCCTCATAAACAGTTTCAAGCTCTGTATGGAAACCTCTGATTACATTGTTCTCAAATCTGTCTGCCTGAATTTTTGCCCATGCATCCACTTGATTGCTTGGAATATCCTCTACGTATACTGTCTGGTCATATGAAGTGTAAGCATTGGTTCCTTGAGCTCCAATTGCTGCCATCAGTTTATCATACTCATTAGGAATGGAGTATTTTGATGCCTCATAAGACAAGCTGTCAATAATATGATATGCAGCCTCTCTCTCTTGTGGATCTGTTAGAAGTCTGTATGACTCAAATTGTTCTTGAATCTGATCCAAAATAGGTTTTTCTGCCTGGTAGTCGCTTGTACCAAATTTCTCTGAACCTTTGAACATCAAGTGCTCAAAATAATGAGCCAAACCAGTTGTTTCGCTTGGATCATTTTTTGCACCAACTTTTACTGCTATGTAAGTTTGCATTCTTGGTGCATCTGGATTAACTGTCATATAAACTTTCAATCCGTTGCTTAATGTATATATTTTTGCATTAAGCATATCCCCGGGAACAGTCTCATACTTATACTTGCTCCCACATCCTGCAGCAATCATTACCAATGATGCCAACAAAAGTAAATTAAATAATTTTTTCATATTTGGAACGTTAATTGTTAGTACAAATTTAGAGTTTTTACCTTTTTATACAAGAGCAAAATTGTTTATATTTGTCATTTGTTCCTTTATAGCAATTATGAAAAACATAAAAATATATATTACAATAGCTTATATCCTACTTTTAAGCTCAATGGAAATTTTTGCACAAAATTATGGAAACACTTCTCTTGAGTTTGACAAACTTATCCATAATTTTGGTCAGATATCTGTTAACGAGGGGGAGAAACATTGCACATTTACTTTCAAAAATATCTCAGGCAAACCTGTTGTAATAAACAATATTCTCTCTTCATGCGGATGTACTACTCCGGTATGGCCAAAGAAACCTATAATGCCTGGGGAATCTGGAAAAATTGAGGTTACCTATCTTAATGATCAGGGACCATATCCTTTTGACAAATCGCTCACTGTATACTATTCTGGAAGCTCTAAACCCATAATATTGAGAATAAAGGGATTGGCATATGAAAAAGAGAGATCTTTAAAAGAGATGTTCCCTGTTGCAATTGGGGTGCTTGGAATTAAGAACAATACTGTTAAAGGAGGGCAAATTACTCAAGGAAAGGTAAAAGAAGGGGTATTCACAATTGCAAACATATCTGCAAAAAGCGTTAGAGTAGAATTTGCCAACCTTTCTGCCGGCCTTACATTGAGCATGAACAATTACACAATACAGGCTAATGGCGTTGCCGATGTATATTACAAGATAGACACAAAAGCTGCAACAAATTGGGGAAATGTTAATTACCAGGCAACAGTAAAGTGCAATGGTACAGCAGCTTCCACAAAGCTATATGTAAATTGCATGATTATTGATGACTTTTCTTCCCTTACCAAAGAGCAGAAAAATAAAGCTCCTATGGTAGTGGCAAAAAGCAGTTCCTACAATTTTGGAGAGATTAAAGCTGGTGAAGAGGTTACTGCCAGATTTGAACTTCTTAACAGAGGATACTCTCCGCTTAAGATTTACAGAATATACGATGACCGCAATGCATTGGATATAAAAGCACCCCAAAGTGTAAATGCATCTACCGGTTTTGAAATTGAGGCTAAAGTTAGAAATACATCAAAAGCAGGTAATCCAATATATACAATAACTCTTGTAACAAATTCGCCTGCAAGACCTTTGATAAATTTATTCATAACTGGAAAAATAAAATAAACAATAAAAAGATATGAGCGCTACTACAGGTGAATGGCCTCCTAAGGGGCATGAAAATCCAGACACAGCATTAGTTGTAAATGAAGGTGTGGAACAACCGCCTATAATAAACCCATATATAAAGAACTTCTTTAAAAAGAAACCAAAGACCCTTTCGGTAGAGGAATATATGGAAGGGATAACCTCTGGCAACCGTACAATTTTAAGCCAGGCAATCACTCTTGTTGAAAGTGCTTTGCCTGCACACAGAGAAATTGCACAACAAATAATAGCAAAATGCCAGGAATATTGTACTCTAAACAAGATTGAGACAATGAGAATTGGCATTACAGGTGTTCCAGGTGCCGGCAAGAGTACTTTTATTGAATCATTTGGCGGTTTGGTTACATCAAAAGGGCATAAACTTGCTGTACTTGCCATTGACCCAAGCAGTGAAAAAACAAAAGGAAGTATTTTGGGGGACAAAACCAGAATGGAAACACTATGTAATGATCCCAATGCATTTATCAGACCTAGTCCAAGTGCAGGCTCCTTAGGGGGTGTGGCAAGAAAAACAAGAGAAACCGTTTTACTTTGCGAAGCAGCCGGATATGATGTTATTTTTATTGAAACTGTTGGTGTTGGCCAATCTGAAACAGCTGTTCACTCCATGAGTGATTTCTTCTTGTTGCTTATGCTTTCTGGTGCCGGTGATGATTTACAGGGCATCAAGAGAGGAATTATGGAGATGAGTGACCTTATTGCAATTACAAAAGCCGATGGTACAAATGTAGATAAAGCCTCTATGGCTAGAGCTCTATATGCAAATGCACTTCATTTGTTCCCTCCTACCGAATCTACATGGGTTCCAACTGCACTTACATCATCTGCAGTTACAAAGGCCGGATTGGATGAAATCCTGGCAAAAATTGAAGAGTATTTTAACCTTGTTAAAGGAAACGGGTACTATAAAAAGAAGAGAAGGCAGCAAGCTCAATTCTGGATGTACGAAAGTATAAACGAGGCTTTGAAAAACAGTTTCTACGAAAATCCGGTTATAGAAGAGGAACTTAAAAAATATGAAGACTCCGTTCTTAACGGGAAATTGGATTCATTTATGGCAGCACACGAACTGCTTCAAATGTATAAGGAGTTAGGAAAGTAGATGAATTGGGATATGCTTGCACATGTGCTAAGGCACAGTATATTGATTACAGGGCTTGTGCTTGTTATGATGCTCATGATTGAGTATTTCAATATTCAGTCCAAAGGTAAATGGTTTGGCAAAATACAAGGTTCAAGGTTCAAACAGATTATTTTGGGATCATGTCTGGGGTTGATTCCCGGATGTATTGGCGGTTTTGCAGCTGTTTCATTGTTCACTCACAAGCTGATTGGCCTGGGTGCACTTATTGCTATGATGATATGTTCTTCTGGCGATGAAGCATTCATTATACTTGCAATGATTCCTCAAGATGCGCTGTTGCTTTTTGCACTTTTATTTGTAATAGGTGTTAGTGTTGGTTGCATTGTGGATTTGATTGTAAAAAAACCGCAAAAGGATTTATGCAAAAACAACTTTGAAATACACACAACATGCGGTGCCAAAGTAAACTTTGGATGTAATCACACTATTGATGATATTGAAAGCCCTATTCCATCAATCTTTAAACTAAGTTCCTACAAGGTTATGCTTCACCCATCCAAAGAGCGTATAGCATTGCTTGTTGGAATTGCACTATTTATAGGTGCTGTAATTTTTGGAATACTTGAGTGCGGTCACAATCATTCCCACATAGAAGGTGAGCATATACATTGTACTCACGATCATCATCAACATACAGAAACCTGCTCTGGCAATCATACTGCTGAAATTTCATTAGATGGAATAAACATTCTTAACGAAAGGTGGATAAACATTGTTTTTGCTGTTATAAGTATAGTTACATTGTTCTTTACAGCCGCTGCAAAGGAGCATTTTATTAAGGAGCATCTTTGGGGGCATGTTATTAAAAAGCATATGTTATCCATATTCTTATGGACTTTTGGCACTCTGCTTATATGTCAGATAGGCATCCAATACCTGGATGTTGAGCATTGGATAAGCAACAATATGTTTGTTGTAATGCTTCTGGCGGTTGCTATAGGCATAATACCAGAGTCTGGTCCACATATTATATTTGTCACTTTATTTGCTCAAGGTGTCATTCCTTTTTATGTTCTGCTTGTAAACTCAATGGTTCAGGATGGGCATACAACCCTTCCCCTATTGGCAGAAAGCAGAATGAGCTTTGCCAAAGCAAAGCTCATTAACATGATTGCAGGATTGACCATAGGTATATTCTGCTGGTGGTTTTTAGGCTAACCTTTAATAATTTTTGTAGCCTCAACAGGATCTGCAGCTCCAAAGACTGCACTACCGGCAACTAAAACATTTGCCCCTGCCTCTTCCAGAGCTCGGGCATTTTTAGTTGTAACTCCTCCATCTACCTGAATAAGGCAATTATACCCCTTTTGGTCTATCATTGCTCTAAGTTTCTTTATTTTATCTATTGAATGTTCTATAAATGACTGTCCGCCAAAGCCGGGATTAACAGACATCAGAACAACATAATCCAGATCCTGCAATATATCTTCCAATAAACTTACAGGAGTATGGGGATTCAATGCTACACCTGCCTTCATTCCCAATCCTTTTATTGCCTGAATTGTTCTATGCAAATGTGTACATGCTTCATAATGGACACTTAGCCACTCTACACCCAAATCTTTAAAATTTGAAAGATATTTGTCGGGATTAACAATCATCAAATGTGCATCCAAGGGTTTTGTTGCACCCTTGGCCATTGCTTTTACAACTGGGAAGCCATAAGAAATATTTGGAACAAACACTCCATCCATAATATCCAGATGGAACCAGTCTGCCGCAGACTCATTTACCATTTTTACATCCGCATCCAGATTGCCAAAATTGGCAGATAACATAGAAGGTGCAACTAAAACGCTCATTACTGTATATATTTATGTGTGAGCGGCAAAACCCGCCGCGCTTTGCCACGCCGGATATGTTAAAATAAGCACGCCGCGGGAAAGGGGAGTGAAGGTATGAAAAAGGCATTTATCGTTTTGCTTGCGCTGTGGGCGTGTCTTTTGTGGGGCTGCGGCGGAAGCGAAGAAAGCGAAGCGGAGTTAAGTATTCCGCCTCTTTCCACGGACGGACGCACGGTTATCGTGCTTGATGCAGGGCACGGGTTCGGCGATCCGGGCTGTTCAAGCGAATATATGGTTGGGACCGAAGCGGACGTAACCATAGATATGGTTATGCTTCTTCAAAATGCGCTAATAGAAC
>CALCUQ010000317.1 GCA_937906795.1 uncultured Bacteroidales bacterium
ATGCAGAAAGCAAAGGCTACATGTCCGGTAAAAAGACTTTGGATTTCATCACTTACAGAAGATGCTATAAAAGAGGGGTTCAAGAATCTCAAAGACCAGAGCCAGTTTCAGTCCCTATATGAGGCAGGTCTGGCAAGAGCTATTGGAGACTGGCTGTTGGGAATGAATGCAACCAGGTTATATACCCTTAAATATGGCATGAACAAGCAAGTGCTTTCTGTAGGCAGAGTGCAGACACCAACTTTGGCTCTTATAGTAAATCGTCAGAGAGAAATAGAAAACTTTGTTCCTACCCAATATTGGGAACTTAAAACCATTTATAGGAACACAACCTTTAATGCAACAAAAGGGAAGTTTGAAACACTTCAGGAAGGGGAGGATTTTTTGTCTGCAGTGCAGGATAAAGATTTTACCGTAACCAAGGTAACAGAAAAAAAGGGAACAGAATATGCACCAAGATTGTTTGATCTTACATCTTTGCAGGTTGAGTGCAACAAAAAGTATGCTTTTTCGGCCGACGATACCTTAAAGACCATTCAATCTTTGTATGAGAAAAAAATTACCACATATCCTCGTGTGGATACAACTTTTCTAAGTGATGATATTTACCCAAAATGCCCTCAGATAATAGCATCGCTTACAGATTATGCTAATCTTACAGCACCGTTGCAGGGAAAGAAACTGCCTAAAAGCAAGAAGGTTTTTGACAATTCAAAAGTTACAGACCACCATGCTATAATTCCAACAGGCGTCAGACCACAGCAACTTACAGATATGGAACGCAAGGTGTTTGATCTTATTGCCAGAAGGTTTATAGCAGTGTTTTATCCAGATTGCAAGGTTTCCACCACTACAGTACTTGGAAAGGTGGAGAAAGTGGAGTTTAAATCACAAGGAAAACAAATACTGGAGGCTGGCTGGAGAGTTGTTTTTGCCAGGGATGTGAAAGATTCCGATGAAGAAAAGGGCGAAGATGAAGAGAAGATTATGCCAGAGTTTAAGGAGGGAGAAAGTGGTCCGCATACCCCTAGCCTAACAGAAAAATGGACTCAGCCACCAAAGCCCTATACAGAGGCAACTCTTCTTAGAGCAATGGAAACAGCCGGTAAATTTGTAGAGGATGAGGAGCTTAGAGATGCTCTAAAAGAGAATGGAATAGGAAGACCATCTACAAGGGCAGCAATCATAGATACCTTGTTCAAACGTAATTATATCAGACGGGAGAAAAAGAATCTTTATGCAACATCTACCGGAGTTGAACTCATAGATATAATACAGGAGGAGTTGCTAAAGTCTGCCCAACTTACAGGTATATGGGAGAAAAAGCTAAGAGAAATAGAGAAGAAGAATTATCAGGCTCAGCAGTTTTTGGATGAGCTAAAACAAATGGTTTCACAGATTGTGAACTCTGTAAGAAGAGATACAGCCAGCAGGCGAAAACAGATATAAAAAATGGTTGACCAATCGGCCAACCATTTCTATTATTCATATAGAGAAAATTACTCTCTGATAGCTTTGATACCAGGAAGCTCAATTCCCTCCAAGTACTCAAGCATAGCACCACCACCTGTAGAAACGTAGCTTACTTTGTCTGCGTAACCCATTTTTGTTACAGCAGCTACAGAGTCGCCACCACCAACAAGAGTGAATGCACCATTCTCTGCAGTAGCTTTTGCTAAAATACCAGCAATATAGTTGGTACCTTTTGCAAAGTTAGGCATCTCAAATACACCTACAGGGCCATTCCATAGAATAGTCTTTGATTTTAGAAGAACCTCTTCCCAAACTTTAAGGGTAGCAGGAGCAGCGTCCATTGCCTCCCATCCATCTGGAATCTCATAATTGTTTACAATTTGAGTGTTGGCATCGTTAGAGAATGAATCAGCAATAACAACCTCTTTAGAGAAGTATAGTTTAACACCTTTCTCCTCAGCTTTTTTAATGATATTAAGAGCAAGCTCCATCTGATCATCCTCACAAAGAGATTTGCCAATTTTACCACCTTTAGCTTTTACAAAAGTGTAAACCATACCACCACCAATAATCATATTGTCTACTGCGTCAAAAAGGTGCTCAATAATACCAATTTTTGAAGATACTTTAGCACCGCCAACAATAGCTGTTACAGGATGCTCAGCACCATGAAGAACGGTATCAATAGCCTTAATCTCACCTTCCATAATGTAACCGAACATTTTGTCATTAGGGAAGTATTTGGCAATAAGGGCTGTAGAAGCGTGTGCTCTGTGAGCTGTACCAAAAGCATCGTTAATGTAGCAGTCTGCGTAAGAAGCCAAAGTCTTTACAAACTCTTTCTGGCTCTCTTTAACTTTAGCTTTAGCCTCTTTCTTTTGCTCATCTGTTGCATCCTCTGCAAGACCTCTGGCCTTACCCTCCTCCTCTGCGTAGAAACGCAAGTTCTCAAGTAAAAGTACCTCGCCAGGTTGCAAAGCAGCAGCATCCTCTGCAGCTTTCATACAATCAGAACAGAATTTAACTTTAACGCCAAGAAGCTCCTCAATTCTATAGATAATGTGTTTTAGAGAGAATTTCTCAGTAACACCTTTTGGTCTTCCAAGGTGAGACATAAGAATTAGGGAACCACCACCGGCCAATACTTTCTTTAAGGTAGGAATAGCAGCTCTGATTCTTGTATCATCAGTAATTTTCATGTTCTCATCCAAAGGAACATTAAAATCTACTCTCACAATAGCTTTCTTGCCATTAAAATTGTAAGTATCAATACTTTGTTGCATATTAAGTATGTTTATATGTAAATAATAAAACTGTATAATCCAATTTAGACGGCAAAAATAAAAAAGATTATTTAAACTAATTAAAATCTTTGGATTATCTTTGACTTTTCAACATACAAACCGGCAAATTGTTGCAAAAAAATAGCAAATATGTTTTTAGAATCTCCGCAAAACTGGAAAGACTATTCCCTAATAGATTCGGGAAATTTTGAAAAACTGGAACGCTTTGGATCTTACGTTCTTATAAGACCAGAACCTAAGGCGTTGTGGAAACCTTCTTTGTCGCAAAAAGAGTGGATGGATATGGCACATACAAAATTTACTGCAGGTGCAGGATTTGGCAAGAGTGGCAAAGAGGATACAGGTACATGGAAGATGCTAAAAAAAATGCCTGAGCAGTGGTATATAAGGTATAATCTTCCCGATACAAGTTTTAAACTGAGATTAGGCCTTACCTCATTCAAGCATGTTGGAGTTTTTCCAGAGCAGAGCCCTAACTGGAATTTTATATATAAGAATACAAAGGAGCTGGTGGAAAAATTCTCTTCTGTAAAAAAAGAGGATGGCAGTGTGCTTAAGCCAAGAGTGCTTAATTTGTTTGCATATACCGGGGCAGCATCATTAGCTGCAAGATGTGCCGGTGCAGATACAACTCACCTTGATTCTGTAAAGCAAGTTGTAACATGGGCAAGAGGCAATATGGAAAACAGTGGATTGGATAACATAAGATGGGTTGTGGAGGATGCATTGAAGTTTGTTAAAAGAGAGGCAAAGAGAGGCAACAAGTATAACGGTCTTATTTTGGATCCACCTGCGTATGGTCATGGTCCCGACGGAGAAAAATGGAAACTTGATGAGTTACTGTTTGAACTTCTTACCGAGTGCTCAAAAATAGTTGCTCCAAAAGATGCATTCATGGTGCTGAACCTTTACTCAAACGGATATTCTGCTATGTTGGCAGATACAGCTGTAAGAACGGCATTTGATTTGCTGCCTGGTAAGGATAAAGATGTTACCCTTACTTGTGGAGAATTAATGTTAAAGGATAGTTTCAACAAGAATATACCGCTTAGTGTATTCTCAAGATTACGCAGATAATGAATACTTTATTACAAATAACCTGGAATGTCGATCCTGTAATTTTTCATCTTAGCCCAACAATAACCAAGTGTTGTGGTTTGCTGATGATATTGGGTGCAATTATAACTGGCATCAAATCCTTTTATAAGAAAGACCAGCAGAAAGCACTCCCAAAACAGAAGAAGAAAGAAATCAAAGAGAAACAAAACAATCAGGATACAGCATACTCATGGTTCTTTGTTATAATAATGTTGCTTTTTGGAGTATTCCTTTTTAGAGTAGGCCATTTGGAATTGAGATATTATGGTATCTTGTTTATGTCTGGCTTTGTTATTGGGTACTACATGTTTGTGTGGTTTTTCAATAGAGAGAACCTGCCGGTATCCTTATTGGAGACACTATTGATTCTTTTAATAGGTTGTACTGTAATTGGATCCAGATTTGGACATGTACTTTTTTACCAGCCGGAGTATTATTTAGCCAATCCTTCTGAGATTTTTAAAGTATGGGAAGGAGGTTTGGCAAGCCATGGAGGTACCATCGCCATTATGATTGGAATCTGGTGGTATGTAAAAAAATATGGCAGTAAATATAAATTCGATTATTTGTGGCTGTTAGACAGACTTGCAGTTGCAACAGCGTTTGCCGCAATGTTCATAAGACTTGGAAATCTTATGAATTCAGAGATATACGGGCATCAGACAGATGCTCCTTGGGGTTTTGTGTTTGTTAAGGCTGGAGAAACTGTAGCCAAGCATCCAACTCAATTGTATGAGGCTCTTTGCTATTTTGTAACAGGGCTTGTTTTGCTTGTGTTATATAGATATGCAAATAAAAGAATATACAGAGGTTTGTTGCTTGGTATATTCTTTATAGGAATTTTCTTTTCAAGATTTCTTATAGAGTTTGTTAAAGAAAATCAGGTTGATTTTGAACAGGGAATGGTGCTTAATATGGGACAATTGTTAAGTATTCCGTTTGTACTGTTGGGAGCCTTTCTGATTGTAAGAAGCTTTATTGTAAAGACACCTTTTGAAATAAAGTAATTACATCCTTTCCATATCCCTACGCATATCTTTCTCTTTTATAGAGTTGCGTTTGTCATACTCTCTCTTTCCTTTTGCAAGGGAGATGTTGAGTTTTGCATATCCGTTTTCTGCTATAAACAGGCGTGTGGCAACAATTGTAAGACCTTTTTCTTTGGTTGCTCTTTCGAGTTTTCTAAGTTCTTTTCTGTTTAGCAGCAATTTGCGGTCTCTGCGTGGGTCATGAACATTATATGAGCCCCACCAGTATTCGGCAATATGCATATTTTTTACGTAAAGCTCGTTCCTTACAAAATAGCAGTAGCTGTCTACAAGAGAGGCCTTGCCTGCTCTTATAGACTTAATCTCTGTACCGGTAAGTACGATTCCTGCTGTATAATTATCAAGAAATTCATACTCAAACCCGGCGCGTCTGTTTTTTATCTCTATTTTACTTTTCGCTTTAGGCATAATGGCACAAATGTAGTAAAAAAAACTAACTTTGTAGACTGCTATGGATACTATAAAAACTTTACTTGAGCAAGATAGCTTTGATGCACTTTGTATACTTGGGCCAACTGCAAGTGGAAAGACCAGGTATGCAGTTGCTCTTGCCCGTTATTTGGGAGAGTGTGGAAAGAAGTGTGAAATTTTGTCGGCCGACAGCAGACAGGTATATAGGGGAATGGATATAGGAACAGGAAAAGATATGGAGGAGTATGGGGATGTTCCGGTGCATCTGGTTGATATAGTGGATGCTGGGGAAAAGTATAATATTTTTGAGTATCAGAGAGATTTTTCCAAAGCATATTCAGATATAATAAGCAGGGGGGCACTGCCTGTTATTTGTGGAGGGTCTGGTTTGTATATAGAGGCGGCAACCAGGGGGTATGAATTGGTTGAGGTTAAACCTAATGAGCAGTTAAGGGCAGAGTTGGAACCCAAACCAATGGATGAACTTATTGCAATCTTAACATCTCTTAAAGCCCAAAAAGGAGAAAAGCCTCATAACAATACCGATTTTGATACTAAAAAAAGGGTTGTAAGGGCTATTGAAATAGAGATGGCGCAGGGTGATTTGTCTGTGGAGAAACTGCCTCTGCCTCAAAAGACACTTTTTATTGGAATAGATGTGGACAGAGATACCAGAAATTCCAGAATTGACGCCAGATTAACGGCAAGACTTAAAGAAGGAATGGTTGAAGAGGTGAAAGGGTTGCTGGATTGTGGAATCAATTCAGAGGATTTGATTTATTATGGGTTGGAATATAAGTTTATAACTCAATATTTGATAGGGCAGCTGAGTTATCAGCAGATGGAAGAGGGGTTGAGAATTGCCATTCACCAGTTTGCAAAAAGGCAAATGACATGGTTCAGGGGAATGGAGCGCAAAGGGATAAAAATAAATTGGATAAAAATATAGAGATGAAAAATTTTCGTAGTCTTTTGTGTGTAGCAGTTATGTTAATTGTAACTGCCAATGTTTTTGCTCAAAAAGCGTCTGAATTGGTTTATACAGATGTGGCTGAGCTTATCAAAAATGGAACAGTGCAAATCTTAGGTAAAGGTTTTGATAATGGTGCCGACAGTTTGCTGTATGCAAGACTCCCAGCAGATATGCAAGGCAAGATTAGAAAAGCAGTTATAGATTTAGGTAGAAACAGTGCAGGTATAGCTATAAGATTCAGTACAAATGCCAAATGCATTGGTGCCCAGTGGACCCTTGTGAACAACTTTAATATGGCACATATGCCCGGTACAGGTATTAGAGGTTTGGATATTTATTCTTACTCAGAGAGAGGGGAATGGGCATTTGTTGGTACAGCACAGCCTAATGGAAAGAATTCAAGGAATGTATTCATAAGGAGAATGGAGGGTAAGGATACAGATTATATAATGTACCTTCCTTTGTATGATGGAATAAAAACATTGTCTATTGGAGTTGATAGTGGAGCTGTTATAAAAGCCCCTATAAATAACGTTTTGCTGCCAAGTGACCAGAGGAAACCAATTGTGGTTTATGGTACAAGCGTAACTCAGGGGGGTTGTGCAAGCAGACCGGGTCTGGTTTATACATCTGTTTTAGGGAGAAAAATGAACAGAGAGTTCATAAATCTTGGCTTTAGCGGCAATGGCAGAATGGATAAGATAATGGCAGACAAAATTGCTACAATTGATGCAAGTGCGTATGTGATAGATTGTCTGGGAAATTGCAACTACAATATAATAAAGGACAGTACAGATTACTTTATTAGAAAGATTGCTTCTGAGAATCCAGATGTACCTGTTTATATGATAAGTAATTATTATTATCCGTATCAGCATGCCGATAAGCAATTCAGAATTGATCTTACAGACGAGAATGCACTTTGGTATGCCAAATATCTTAAATTTAGAAAAGAGGGGTTGAATAATCTTAGGTTTATAAGTGTAAATGGTGTAAAAATGGTACCCCAGGAGGGTGATGTAAAGTTGTCGGAGAATCCTAAGACAAAACATATAGATTTGAGTGGAGATTTAAAGAAATCTGCTGCAGGTCCCGACAATGAGAGTACAGTAGATGGAGTGCATCTTACAGATGTAGGATTTTTGAGATTGGCAGAGTTTTTATATAAAGAGTTAAAAGAGATTAAGTAGTATGGAGACAGAGATGGCTGCGCAAATGGAGCGTAGAAAAAAAGTATTAGATACATTAAATGAGTGGGGAATTCCTTATACTATGTATGAGCATCCACCATTGCCAACTATAGAAATTGCCTTGGAGTATTGGAAAGATATAACTGCTACCCATTGCAAAAACCTGTTTTTTAGAAATCACAAAGGAAATAAACACTACCTTGTAGTATTTGAGTGCCATAATCAGATGGCTATTCACCAAATAGAGAAAATGCTTAAACAAGGCAAGTTGAGTTTTGCATCAGAGCAGCGAATGGAGAAGTATCTTGGTCTTAAGCCAGGTTCAGTGTCTCCATTTGGCCTAATAAACGACACAAATAAAGAGGTAAAGCTCTTTTTGGATAAGAATTTGCAGAATGCCGAGCTTTTGAGCTTTCACCCAAATGACAATACGGCATCATTAGTTGTAAAAAACAGTGACTTTATAAACTTTCTGTCTCATTGGGGCGGGGAATATGAGTTCCTGGATTTGTATGAGAATCAGTAAGGGTGTCTACTAAATTCCTTATATAAATATCGAGATTTGTTGAATTTGGGCATATATTCAGTTTTCGGCGAATTTCGGTATTTATGTTATAGTGAGAACTAGTGTTCATATAAACTCCAGCATCTTTAATTTTAAGGCCTATGGCATAAAGACAACAATAGCCAATTTCCATTAATGTAAGGTTGTGGCTTTTAAGGTACTCTATAAATTTGGGATGGCTAATCTCGTAAACTTTAATATTAGAGGTAATAAAATTGGACCTTTCACTCAAAAGGGTAATAATTTCTTTGTGTGCCTTTATTTCTCGCTTTTCTTTGTTGGATATGTTTGCTACAAAGAAATTGTTAAGCAAATTAAGCCGTTGTAACAAGATGTTTCTGGAATTTTGTAATATAGAGTTGTTTGATTGTAAGATTTCTTCTAGTTTTGATTTTTCTGATTCCAATATAGAGTATTTAAGACCAAGTAGCTCTTTTTCTGTTTTTCTGCGATTTTGAAGATGTTTAATATATATGTAGATGCATAATATTGACACCAGTAGTATAACAATAATTAAAAAACTTACAATTTTGTGTGTTTTTTCTTTCTGGAGTTCAATCTCCATTTGAAATTTATTTTCCACAAATTTGGTATTGCTCTTAAATATGACTAAATCAATAGAATCACTAAACTTTAAGTATAGTTTATAACTTTTAAGTGCAGTGTCTGAATCTCCAATTGATTCATATAATTGTGATTTTAGAGCATGATATCTAACTTTTTTTATACCATTTCTTTTTTCGTATTTTTTTATTGCCTCTACCGATTTTGCATAATTCCCTATTTTGTAATATCCAATAGCTATATCTAGCCAATCAATGATATCCTCATTAACATTTTGTATATATTCAGTAATGTATTTTTCAACATCCTCTTTGGACCCATTTAAATAACTGATCATTATGTAAAGCCAATAATATCTAGATAATTGAGAGTTGTCCTTATTATTTTTTTGACCAATTGATTTCTCAATCTCGTTTAATATATTCATAGCTTCATTAAGTTCTCGTAGTTGGAGATAACCATTGGCAGCATGTAGTAGGGCATTAATTTTAGATTTGTTCCTATTTGATATTTCAAATAAATGTGCAGCTTGCAACATATCGGAGCAGAATCCGTTATAATCATATATATCATTGTTAATTAATCCTTTAGAAAAGAAAACCCGAGCCATAGTTAAAGTATCGTGGGGATATTTATTCAAATATATTCCTTTAACATAGCATTCCATTGCAGATTCATTATCCCCTATATTTTTATAGATTCTTCCTGTATAGTATAGCGTTCTTAATCTGTCGGTATAGCTTCCATTTTCCTTGTAATAATCAATGGCAGGCTGTATAACTGAGAAATCTGTCATATCTACATAATTCTTATCTAAAGCCATTGACATAAGAAGTGCATGTTTAGCCCTGTCTCTTTTATTGGTAAGGGCTGTTGGTTCAATTCTTTTTAAAGCATACAAGGCACTATCGGGTAGAGTTTCTATGTATGAATCTATTTCATTAAGATATTTATTGACATTGTTTTCTGTATTGCACGCAAGAAATACTAGGCATGTAATAAATAAAATGTAAAAAATTTTCATGGGATTTATTGTTGTAGATATGGCAAAGTAAACAAATTTATTCTCAAGTACACAATAAAATATTGGATAAAATAGCAAAATTAAACTTTTGAAAATTACCTATATAAATAATTTCATAACATACTGAAATATAGCATGTTATAATGTTAGGAAAATTAGAGTATTAAACTTTTAGTTTATAACTTTGCAATGATTTAATACATAATAACATGAAGAAACTGAATATTTTTATTTTGATACTGGTTGCGGTATTGAATGTAAACACCCCAATGTTTGCAGTTCAAAGGGGACCATGTAAAGAAGACCCAGAAAAAATTGATTTAGGATTAGGAAATAAGGGAGGTAATAAGGAAGAGAGGAGTTTGTCTGCTATGCAAATTGAAGCATACATTTATAGAAATAAAGTGTATGTACAGATAAGCAATATTGGAGAGGCAATAATTACAATAAATGATAGTAATGGGAATCTTGTATATGAGCAATCGTTATTTGTAAACAGTTACTCTGTTCAAGAGATATTATTACCATTGGTTCCTAATAATTATAGTATTGTAATTTCTACAGATGATATATATGCAATAGGGTATTTTAATATTTATTAATTCAACAATTTAATATGAAACGAGTTTTATTTAAAATTTTTTTGATTAGTCTTTTATTTGTTCAATCTTGTAGTAAGGATAGTAATCTTACTAATGATAATTTTAGTATAGAAGAAGCAAAGGTATCATTTGTTAATGATTATGAGCAAGCATTATCAACCAAGGGCGGAGATTCATTTTACTATTCATTATCGGGAGGAGACTACACTCCAATGTGGGATTTGGCCATAACAAATGAGAATGAATATATATGGTCATTGGAGGTTCCAATTGTATCAGATATGGCGGTAGTAGTAAAGAATAAAAGGACAGATAACATAACAAGAGCAGAGAGAAGACTATTGTTTATAAAGAACAAGGATACAAAATCTGTATACTCATATATGATGGTTAGTGAGGCACCACAGACCAAGACATCTGATAGTGGTTATGCGCATTTATCAGATAATAGTTCATATACAGGTATGGTATTGTTTTCTACATTATCTGGAGATTTTGTGAGTTTAAATAGATATAACAATGGAGTATCAGTTGCAAGTGTGAATGCTTCTGAAACATCTCATTCACATCATCACCAATGTGATTCAACAGGGTGTGATGGTCATATTCATACAGATGCAATGGATGATGTATTGGGAGACGATGAATATGGAGTTATGCCACTTGGTATGGGAGGACAATATTATGAAGGATATTGTATTTGGTGTGGAGCACCATATCCATATTGTTATTGTATATCCTCACCATGTGATAAATGTGGTCATAAACCATGTATATGTGTATGTGAATATTGTGGATATAATCCGTGCATATGTTTAAACCCTCCATGTGATATATGTGGAGTATATCCATGTATATGTTTAGGTAGGATATGTGATGTGTGTGACTCAGATCCTTGTATATGTGATGAATTTATTTGTAAAATTTGTGGCAAACATACTTCAGAATGTTCATGCAATAAAACTGTATGTGACAAATGTGGAAAGTTATTAGAGTTTTGTAATTGTGATATAGATAATAATGAAGAGATATGGTGCAATATATGTGGAAACTATCATTTGCCAAATGAATGTAAATATATTTGTCCATTCTGTGGTAAATATTTAGATAGTTGTGTATGTAAGTAAAATTTGTACTAATTGTTAAACACAAACCATAGATGTATGAGTAGAAGTATATTAAAAAGTATATTGTTAGCTATAGTGTTTGGATTGTTTATAGCACCTATATATTCGCAGGAGCAAGAAGTTGGTCATGAAAAGATGTACCAACAATATACGCAGTTGTTATCACCAGAGAAAGTCTACTTGCATACAGATAAG
>CALCUQ010000318.1 GCA_937906795.1 uncultured Bacteroidales bacterium
CTTTATTGATGTTGGAACGATTTTCTGTTTCGGCCAGTTCGATCAGTTCATCGTTGGAGAGTAGCTCATCAATCGAAATGGAGAATAGTTTGGAAATACATTTCAAGGACTCCAAGTTTGGGTATCCTCGTCCACTTTCCCATTTCGAAACTGCCGTTCTTGAAACAAACAGTTGCTCCGCAAGCTGTTCCTGTGTTAGGTTATTTTGATTTCGCAGTTGCTGCAGCTTTTCTTATTTCTCTGTCCTCGTTTTCAAGATCCAGTTTACTGTCTTTAACTGCCTCAATTGAAGCCGCCATTGCAAACTGGGCAAAAAGGTCCATTTTTCTGGCCTCTTTCTTGTCGATTCCAAAATTAACCGGGTCAAAATCCTTTACCTCACAAGCAAATCTGGTCTTAAAAAGTGATGCATCAAACCTTGTAATAGGACAAGCTCCACTAACACCATTGTTAAGGTTAGTAAAATACTCAGGAACAGAATTTCCTAAGGGGTTTACTGTGCCTATTCCGGTAATAACAACTCTTCTTAAATCCATCAATCTTTGTGTTGTAATTATTTCTTGTTAGCCTCAATATATGAAATTGCGTCACCTACAGTGGCAATGTTCTCTGCAGCCTCATCTGGAATAGAAATCTCAAAAGCTTTCTCAAACTCCATAATAAGCTCTACTGTATCAAGAGAATCTGCTCCAAGATCTTTAGTGAAGCTAGCCTCAGGTGTAACCTCAGATGCATCAACGCCCAATTTATCAACGATGATCTCTTTAACTTTAGATGTAATATCTGCCATAATTTTAAAAAATTAGTTAATAATTAAGTTTATTGATTTTAGTCTTTTTATTCATTTTATAAAACGCAAAGATAGTCAATTTTTTCAAAAATCATATTTATACGGGAAAAATGTGTTAGATTTGCAGAATAAATACACTTTTATATGATAAATATAGCAGTTTTTGCTTCTGGCAATGGCTCAAATGCAGAGAATTTAATCAGGTTTTTCAATTGTGACTCTTATGCCAAAGTTACACTTGTTGTGTGCAACAAAAAAGATGCACTTGTTGTCAATCGTGCTAAAAACTTGAATATAAACACATATATAATGTCTAAGGAACAGCTGTGTGCCCAAAATCCATCTGAGCTGCTAAACCTTATGGAGTCATATAAAATAAATTATATTATCCTTGCAGGGTATCTTCTAAAAATACCGTTGGCACTTATAAATAAATACACTCACAAAATTATAAACATCCATCCATCACTCCTTCCAAAGTATGGTGGAAAGGGCATGTATGGAATGAATGTTCACCGTGCTGTTGTTGATGCCAAAGAGAAAAAAAGCGGTATTACAATCCATTTGATAGACCAGATATATGATAATGGAAAGATATTGTTCCAGGCATCGTGCGATATCAACCCAACAGATACTCCAGAAGATGTTGCAAAAAAAATAGGTCTGCTTGAGCAGACCCATTTTCCAAAAGTTGTAAAAGAGTATATTGCCTCTCAAGAGGATTAAATCCCTTTATTGGTATTTATACTCTTCTTAATCTTTGCCTTAACTTTTTCAAACCCTTCTCCATATACACCCACAACAGAAGATACTGTAAAGAAAGCATTATGGTCAACCTCTTTTATGGCTGCCATAACCTCCTGCAACAGATTCTTTCTTACTACAACCATAAGAATCTTGCTGTCAGATTTCTTATACCATCCTATTGAATTTATAAGAGTTACCCCCTTGCTCATCTGAAAACAAAGCTTGTCTGCAAGCTCTTCGTACTTGCTGGTTATAATAAGTAACTGAACTGCCTGTTTGCTTCCTGTCAGAAGCTGGTCTACTGTTGTAGAGAAGGCAACAGTCATTATGTATCCGTACACTATATCCTGCAGGTTTTTGTCGGGAAAAAAAAGGATAGAAGAAATTATAAGAAAATCTGATATTACATAAATTCTTCCTGGTGTTATATCTCTGTACTTGTTTATTACAAGTGCTATGATATCTATTCCTCCCGTACTTCCTCCTTGAGTAAACACCAATGCAATACCAACGCCACAACAACCGCCTCCTACTATTGCATTTATAAGGGGATCTGTTATTTCAGATGTCCATGGTATCAATGGAAAGAACTCAAAATAAATGGAACTCACTACAATACTGTATATGGTCTTTGCTCCAAAACCACGCCCCATTATAATGGTTCCAAGAATCAGCAAAGCTACATTTATTATAAAATAGCTGTATGATACATGCCATCCTAAAGCATAATTCAAGATAGTGGATATACCGGTTATACCACCACCAGGTATTTGGTTTGGGATAAGAAATCCTGTCCAGCCAAACACATAAAAGCACAAAGCAAATGTAATTACTATGTACTCTCTAACAAGCTTTAGATTAGAGTTTTGCATAAGCCTCTACTGCATTGTTCAAGAATTCTATAAAAGCATCCTTATCAAGATTATACCCTCTTGCCTGCACAATTTCGTTTCCCTGGGCATCTACAATTATATAATATGGCATTGCATTAACTTTATATTTTTCCATAATAAAGTTAGTGTTGATTTTACCCAATGCCTTTAGCACTTTCCCATTTGGCAGAGTTACCCAATCCTCCTTGGCAACCTCAGTCTTTACATCTCCATAAAGAGATACAAAAATGAACTTGTTGTTAAGCAACTCCCTAACTTTTGGATCACTGAAAACTACAGACTCCATCTCTCTGCAATTTACACATGCCGCACCGGTATAATCTATAAACACCGGTTTTTTAGCCTCTTTAGAATACTCTAAGGCCTCTTGCAAATCAAAGAAACCAGGGATTCCATCTATATGCTTAAGTCCCATTTGAGTAAATTTCTTTGCAGGATAAACATTATTATGGTTATCTCCTGCAGTCTGGGTGTAAACCACATTCTGTTTTGCCAGATTAAAATCTATACTTTCAACAGGAGGCAAATATCCGCTAAGAGCTTTTAGTGGAGCTCCCCACATACCAGGAATCATATAAACCACAAAAGAGAATACCACAATAGCAAGGAATAGTCTCTTCACCGACAAATGATCCTCGGGAGTATCGTGTGCAAATCTTATCTTGCCTAACAGATATAGACCCATTAATGAGAAAACAACAATCCAGATAGCCAGATAAACCTCTCTATCCAACAAGTTCCATTGGTAAACCTGGTCTGCAACACTCAGGAATTTCAATCCTAAAGCAACCTCTATAAAGCCTAACACAACTTTTACAGAGTTAAGCCAACCACCACTTTTTGGCAAGTCCTTTAACAATGACGGTGCAAATGCAAACACAGTAAACGGCAATGCAAACGCTGCAGAGAATGCAAGCATTGTTATGATTGGCTCCCAAATTTCACCCTGAGTACTCTTGATAAGGACAGAACTTACAATTGGACCTGTACATGAGAATGAAACAAGCACCAAAGTAAGAGCCATAAAGAACACTCCTATAAGACCGCCTTTATCACTCTTTGCATCAGATTTATTTACCAGCCAGCTAGGCATTGTTATCTCAAACGCACCAAAGAAACTTGCTGCAAACACCATAAAAATGATAAAGAACAACACATTTGGAATCCAGTGAGTAGCAAGCCAGTTGAAAATATCCGCTGTTATGGCATCTCCACCCAAGAAATAGGTAAGCATAATGATGACAGCAATTGGAACTGTATATAAAGCTACAATTGAAAATCCGTAGAAAGCAGCATACATTTTACCTTTTCCTTTACTGCCAGAATTCTTTAAGAAGAAAGAAACTGTCATAGGAACCATAGGGAACACACATGGAGTAAGCAATGCTACAAAACCCCATGCAATAGCCTCCAATATTACAGCCCAAATAGATTTTCCATCCTCAGACACTGCAGCTATAACCTCTTTATCCTGTGCAACTTCACTAGAAGCAACATCACCAATAGCTGCTGGAATTGTTACTGTAAGTTCCTGCTCTGTAGGGGGCAAACAGTTTTCATCGTTGCAAGTCTGCCACTCAATAGTAATCTTTACTTTTGACTGAGATTGCCCCAAAGCCAAGAATTTCTGAGCAACCTGTGCACCATCACCACAAGTTCCTATTTCCATATTGAAAGTAGAGTCAAAAGCCTTGTGTGAAGGGGTAAGCAAATAAGGTTCACCTTCTGCCTTTGCTCCATTCTCGCACTCAATTGCAAGATTTGTTGCTATAGGGCCACCATTTTCATATGGCCCAAGATCATATATATGCCAATCGCCCTCTATATATGCAGAAAGGACAACCTCATATACATTTTCCGCACTTTTATTAACCTTTGCACTCCACTCTACAGGGTTTTGAAACTGAGCAAAAGCACCTGTAGCAAATAGCATTAGAGATAATGCTACAAAAAATCTTTTTATCATATGTTATATTCTAATATTACCAAACATTATAATGAACTCTCTGGGGATTCCACTTGTCTTTAGGTTGTTCATCTTTGCAAGGATATCCTATAGGAATAAGACATAATGGAATATATGGATCTGGGATATTCAATGCAGCCTTAATATTTGCAACTCTGTCTTCATAAGGATATCCGGCAGTCCATACGCCACCAAGTCCATAAGCCTGGATTGCCAAAAGGATATTTTCTGTAGCAGCACTACAATCAAGATACCACAAATTTGATATTTCCGGATTTCCAAGAACCACTATAGCAGCAGAAGCGCTGCTCAGCATTTTCCCATATGGAAGCTGTTGGGCCAATTTGACCATAGGCTCTCTGTCCTCAACCACAAAAAACTCCCAAGGTTGTTTATTTTTTGCAGTAGGAGCCGCCATTCCTGCTTTTATAATTTGCTCCAATGTATCTCTTGAAATCTGCAAAGGTGTACCATTTGCATCAGCTTTATAAGACCTTACACTTTTTCTAGCAAAAATATTTTCCATAACAGCCTGTGTTTTATCTATTTGTTTACATTCAGGCTCAGAAGTACAACTCTGCAACAATGCAACCATACAACCAGCCAGCACCAATAAAATTTTTCTCATATTTATTTAACCTTTAATGCTTTAAGAATAATCTCCTCCATAATCTCATATCCAGCTACCAAAGGATGGCAACCATCTTTAGAAAGTTCTGGGCTCAAACCACCTTCACCATTATCCAATGCAGAATGATAATCCACAAACTGAATCTTTTGTTGTTGTGCAAGAGCCTTTAACATCTGGTTCAACTGTTTAACAACAGGTGCAGGTTTCAAATCTTTTCTCCACACAAATCTGTCACATGGAATCACAGAACAAATAATGGGTTTAATTTTATTTGCCTTAGCAATATCACACATAGATTTTATATTCCCGACAATATTTTCCAAAGAAATAGGGCCACAATTCTCCGCAATATCATTTGTTCCGGCAAGAATAACAACTTTTTTAGGTTTTAAATCTACAACGTCTCTCTGGAATCTAGCCAACATCTGATATGTAGTCTGGCCACTGATTCCTCTTGCTGCAAAGTTATGGCTGCTAAAAAACTCCGGACGGAACTTAAGCCAGTTCTCTGTTATTGAATTACCCATAAAAACTACTCCAGGAGTCTCTGTTATAGCCTCATTTGCTGCTTTATACACACCGTATTGAGCCCAATCTTTGCCTTTTTGGGCATTACATACAATTGCCGACAGGCAAATTGCTGCCATAATTACAAATATCTTTCTCATATCATCAATATTTATTTATCTCATTAATGCTGTAAAACTTACAAAGATATTGATTATAAATTAACAGAGCAATACAACACAAAAAAAAGCCTCAGATTTCTCTGAGGCCTTTGGAGCGGAAAACGAGGCTCGAGCCCGCGGCTGCGCCGTGGGCATGCTCGCGCTTATATCTACACCTCCCCAGCCCTCCTCAAGGAGGGAGAGGGGTCGCTCCTTCGAGCCTTACATTACAAAAAAAGCCTCAGATTTCTCTGAGGCCTTTGGAGCGGAAACCCAGGCTCGAGCCCGCGGCTCCGCCGTGGGCATGCTCGCGCTTATATCTACACC
>CALCUQ010000319.1 GCA_937906795.1 uncultured Bacteroidales bacterium
AGATACAATTTTAAATCCCAAATACTTTTCAATTTCTTCTTTACTTTTCATATATTTACTCCAATTTATATAATTAAATATCTTTTTCATTTTGTTGTTTTCTATTAGTTATAACCATCATTTTGTTTTAGGTTAGAGTTTACATCACACTCTCTTTTAGGGATAGGCAATGCAAACATATAACTAGGGAACGGAATATTTTGATTTGTCTTATCACCAACATAATCAACTCTAGTTACACCTTTACCCCATCTTGCAAGATCAAACCAATAATGTCCCTCAAATGCAAGCTCCTTACGTCTTTCATTGTATACATCTTCTTTACCTGCAGAAGTATAAGGCAAAGCATTTCTGTTTGATGTTATTGTGTTAAGATCACTAATTACAGTTACACCGCTTATAGACGCACCATTCACAATAGCTTCTGCTCTGTTAAGGTACATTTCTGAAAGTCTTATAATAACTGTATTGCTTGCATCAGCTGTTGGTTTCCCTTTTCCTGCATATTTGATAGTCCAGTCCAAATCTGCATTTCCTCCATTGCCAGGATCAGGATCCTTTTGCCAAGTGTTTCTTATGTCACCTGCCTCATATAGATTTACCAAGTCTTTGCTTACTGCAACATCTGCTGAACCTGTTGGTCTGGACATCCACGCCGGACCTTCCCAATAAGCATCATAACCATTTGATTGGTCTCCATATACCTCAAAAATTATCTCCCCATCAGTTGCAACATCTTGTTTCCATACATTAACAAATTCATCAGCTTGCCACATTCTTACCTGATTACTGTTAATTACTTTTGTAGCGTAATCTGCAGACTTTTGCCATTCACCCATGTACAGGTAAACTCTTGAAAGTAGTGCTTGTACTGTAAGTTTATTAGCGGTAGCCTTGGAATCAACAACACCTGATCTTTGATAACTGTCAGAAATCAGTTGTTCAGCTTCCAGTAAATCTGTTACAATCTGGTTATAAACTTCTGCAACAGTGTTTCTGGCTGGCATACCGGCAGGATCTGTCTTCAAAACTACCGGAATACCATCGCTTTCTGGTTTATATGTGTATGGCTGAGCATATAGCCTTACCATATCAAAATGTGAAAAGGCACGTAAAAACAAAGCTTCTCCTTTAAGATTGTTAATATCCTGTTGAGTTACTTCGCCACCCTCTTTGCCTTCCAGATTTTCCAATACATTGTTTGCTGCAGAAATTACAAAATAACCATATCCCCAAAGTCCAGAAGTTGAAGAAGGATCATAATTCATATTGTAAGATACACTGTATCTACCAGAGTTGTATTTGTTTTCGGTAGGTTTTTTACCATTTCCAGATCTCATTTCAGCCTCAAAAACATACCCTGGGCCATACCATGTCCCACTTACCAGCGGGCCATAAGCACCAGCTATAGCGCTGTTCAAACCCTCAAAAGTAGAGAGAGTAATCTCGGTACTCTGAGTAAGGATTGGCTCTTTTTCCAAGAAGTTCTGGCAACTTGATGCCAAAAGGGCCACAGCCATTGATAATACTACTATTTTTTTCATCTTATGTTCATTTTAAATGTTAGAATGATAATTCAATACCGCCAATGTAAGATTTGGTCATAGGGTAAATACCTGCACCAATACCAGATATTCCTCTTTCCGGATCCCAAAAATCTACATCGTGGAAAGTATATAAATTAAGTGCGCTAAAGTATACTTTAAGTCCGCTAACACCAATCTTGCTCAATAATTTAGATGGAAAATCGTATGATAATGTAATATCCTTGATACGTAAATAACTGCCATCTTGTAACCATCTGGTGCTTGCAAATGTGTATGAGTTGCTTGATGTACCTGCCATTGGTTTAGGATTTACACCAGTATCGCCAGGTTGTTTCCAGTAATTTAAAGCAGTTAGATATTGATTGACACCCATTTGGTTTCCATCTGAATTCTGATATCTGTTTTCAAGAATTAGGACCTTGTTGCCCCCTTTAAATTCAAAGAATGCACTTAGGTTAATCCCTTTCCAAGATAAAGATGTGTTGAAACCACCGGTATATTTAGGCTCAGGAGAACCTGCATTAATATAACGTGCTTTATTATAGTTATTTGTCAAGGAACCATCTTCTGCAACCCAAAGAGCTTCACCATTAGATGGATTTACACCATAGTACTCTTTTAGGTAGAATGTGTACATGCTTTTGCCTACAATGTGTTTTAAGCGGCTATCACCAGAATAATAAATTTCTTTATTGTCACCTAAGTTTTTGATTTTGGTTTTATTGAAAGCTATATTAAAGCCAATGTTCCATTTCCAGTCTTTATTGTTGATTATATCACCATCCAACTGAATCTCAACTCCAGTATTGGTCATTTCTCCAATGTTTACAAAGTTTGAAGAGAATCCTGTAGTTTGAGGTACATATTTGTCAAGAAGCATATCTGTTGTTGTTCTGTGGTACCAGTCAATACTACCATTAAGTCTTCCAAAGAAACCAAAGTCTACACCAGCATCTATAGTAGCATTTTTCTCCCATGATAAATTATCATTGGCTGGTGAGCTTGGAAGCATACCTGCAACTCCATTGTATTGACTCGCTGCATAAACACCATATGCTTGATATGGAGAGATGTTGTCGTTACCGTTAACACCGTAGCTTGCACGGATTTTCAACAAATCCAGAAAGTCTGCATTCTCAAGGAACTTTTCATTATTCATGTTCCATGATGCTCCTACCGAATAGAATACTCCCCATTGGTTATTTTTACCAAACAAAGAACTTCCATCATATCTTACAGATGCTTGCAAGAAATATCTTGAGTCAAAGCTGTAATCGGCAATTGCAAAGAATGAAAGAAGTGTTCTTTCGTTTGTGCTGTATGAACCTTCATCATCTTTTGAAGAAGAGGTGTTAGGATAAGGGATGTTAGGATCTACATCGGGAGAATACAAGTACATAGAACTGTATGTTCTCTTCATAGCCTCTTGTCCAACTAGTACTCTTAGAGAGTGCTTGTCGGCGAAGATATTGTTATATGTTATTGTATTGGATGTAGTAGCCTGCAAATATTGCAATCTGCTTGTTCGAAGAGTTGCAGAGCCCTCGTTTGTATATGGATGCCAATATCTTCTACCCTCGCCAAAAGTGCCTTCAATAGCATTTGTGGTTTTGATTGTAAGATATTTTAATGGTTTCCACTCCAGGTAGAAATTTCCGTTGACTCTATATTGTTTCTCCCATTGATCATCATATTTTGCTGTTGCTCTAGGGTT
>CALCUQ010000320.1 GCA_937906795.1 uncultured Bacteroidales bacterium
AAAACAAGTATTGCGGAGAAACATCACAAAGCAAATTCAAACGCATTATTGAAACTTTTGATCTTAAGCAGCAGGAGTTTGTCTATATTGTAAGTGCCTGTGATGAGGTTGCATGGCTGTGCAATATAAGAGGTACAGATATAGATTATAATCCAGTTGCACAGGCATATGCAATTGTAACAAACAAGGCAGTACATTTATTTGCAAATCTTGACGCTGTAGATGAAACTGTTAAGGCTTATTTGGCATCAGAAAAAATTGAACTTCATCCATACAGTTCATTTACAGAAACTTTGCAGCAGATACCACAATCTGTATTGAGAATCTGTTCAAAGAAAAAAACTACAGTAAGAGATTACAACGCTCTTAATGTCAAAGGTGCAAGGATAGAGGAAGACCCAACTTTAGGAGGAACTGTAAATTATTTGAAGGCAATAAAGAACAATTGTGAACAGGAGGGTTTCAGAAAGGCCTTTCTGGAGGATGGAAAGGCGTGGTGCAAACTCTTGAAATTCATTGATGATTCTTTGCAGACCGGTAAAAGGTTAGATGAATTTTCCATTGGAGAAAAACTTATAGAATTCAGAAAAGAGTCTCCAGATTACCGAGGGGAAAGTTTTGAGCCTATAGTTGCATTTGGGAATGCGGCAGCTTCGCCTCACTACAGTGCAACAGCAGAGACCTCTCAGGAAATTGGGAAAGATAATTTCCTTTTAATGGATACTGGAGCGCATTATCCTTTTGGTACAACAGATACAACAAGAACAGTTCCAATTGGCAATCTTACCATGGAGCAGAAAAAGCATTATACACTTGTTTTAAAAGGAATGATAGCTTTATCCAATGCAAGATTCCCTCATTCAACCAGAGGAAGTCAGTTGGATATTCTTGCAAGGAGACCACTTCTTAACGAAGGTTTGATGTATTTCCATGGCACTGGGCACGGCATAGGACACTATTTATGTGTTCATGAGGGGCCTCAAAGCATTAGAATGGAAGAAAATTCCGTTACACTTGTTCCTGGAATGGTATTGTCCAATGAGCCGGCTGTTTATCTTCCCGATAATTATGGAATAAGAATAGAGAACGTAATCCTTGTAGAAGAGATACTAACCAAATACTTTGGTCAAATGTTAGGATTTGAAACCCTCACCCTTGTACCAATAGAAGTATCATGTGTATTGAAGGAGTTGTTATCTGCTATGGATATTAAATGGATAAACAACTATAATGCACATGTTTGCAATACTATATCACCTTATTTGGATATAGAAACAGCTAATTGGTTGAAAGAAAGATTTAAAGCTATTTAATAATTGAAATGGAAAAATCCTTATTATAGCTTATATTGGTTGTTGCTCTATTGCGGAACCCATCTGCAGGAGTCTCTTTTACAAAGTCAAAATTGGATTGTATCATATGTGTACGGTCCAATTTTTCTTTATTTATGAAATCTGCTCCCCATTTGCAGAACATTTGGATAAAGTACTTTGTAATATCATATCCCTGATATGCAAAAGGAGACGGCTCAGTTCCGCTTAATGCTCTGTATTTAAGCAAAAATTCCTTAGTTTGCTCAGATTGATAGTCTACATAATATGGAACAGATAGTCTCAGGTTAAGATTGTGGAAATTAAGCGGCTCAATAGTCTCAAAATTTCTCCATTTTGACAACCCGTACAATATAACATCAATAGGCTTTATATTGGTATCTTCACTTATTATAATTTCAGAATGGCTGGCAGTCTCTGCCAGATTGTTAAGAGCACATAGGTTGAGATTTCTTGCTACATCGTTAACAAAAGCCTCGCTCGTTGCAATTGCAAAAACTCTGTAGGTATTTCCTTCTTTAATGATTGCTCTGTATTTGGAAAGTATTTGTCTTCCATCAAGAATATCATATGAAATAACACTGTATGGTATCTTTGCACTGTCAAGAATCCCTTTTGCAATATTTACATCTTCTGCATTTGCCCCATTCTTTTCGTAAATAAGTAAAATTTTGTCGGTGATTCCACTATATTCACTTAAAAGGAGAGCTGTAATATTTTCAATTTGTGTTTTGTTGCTGGCTGGAGCCTGGATAAAATTACTATGCCCTTTTACATAAATGTCTGCACGCTGGTCGAGTGGAGAAATAAAAGGAATTTTATTGTTGGCCAATGCAGTTGCTATAGAATTGCTTAAAATAGGACCTACTACCAAATCTGCATTTTTCACAAGTGGAGAATTCAATATATTGCTTATGTCTGATCCTTTACTTTGGTCAAGCAGATTTATAGTAATATTATATCCCTCCCTTTTAAGATTTTCAGCAGCTAGGAGTGCTCCCGAATAAAAGTCCATATAATTGGAGGTGTTATTGTTTGGGGAGTACATATTCAAAGGAAGAATATAGGTAATGTTGGCTGTTCCACCTTTAGTGGAAACTATCTCAACATCTTTAAAAGAAGGGGTTTTTTCCTCATCTTGTTTTAAAGTGTCAACTTTGATTTCTTCTTGTTGCAATGGCTCATTTTCCTGCTTTTGCAAAGTTGATTTAAAAGATTCTATATATTCTGCATCTGGAATATACAGAACTTGCTTTCTTGATATTTTAGTTGATGTAAGGGAATTGAAAGCAATTAATGCATCTATTGGAACATTGTATTTGGCTGCAATGTCATCAATTACTTCATACTTCCTTACTGTGTGTTTTTTGTATACTTTTTTTGCAGGTGTCTTTGTCTTGGCTTGTTTGTTACTGTTGCTGCTGTTGGCTGCACTCTTGTTTTTAGGCTCTCTCCATTGGTGTCTGCTGCTTCTTTGTGTTTTTGTTTCTGCAGCAGCAGATGGCACAGTTGAAGGTTCCTCTTTTGTTATATTGGTCTCTACAGAGGGGATAAATATTTTACTCCCCTCTTTAAGACCATTTTTAACCGATGGATTATGCGCTGTTATCTGATCTTGG
>CALCUQ010000321.1 GCA_937906795.1 uncultured Bacteroidales bacterium
GCTGCCAAATTTACAACAATATTAGGGTTGTACACTGCAAATAATTCTTGAATTTTTTTATTACTCAGTTTGGAGAAGGTCTTAAATACAAGATTGAACATATTGTAGTAAAATGTAATGAACCAGTAGAAATATTAAAGACAAAACAAGTAACAGTAACAGCTTTTCCACTGGTTCACAGAACAGAAACATATGGTTATTTGTTTAAAGAGGTGCAACCGCAGTTGAATGTACATAAACATTTGATTGATACATATAATCTCTCTTTGTATGAGATAGCCAGACTTAAAGAGGGCAAGGACATTGAGAGAGAGAGTTCCTTCACCGACGAAAATGGAGAACTTGTCCACTATGTACAAAAATTCCAGAACAGTGAACTTACATATAAACCCTACACACCACGCTCATTTGCATATTGCACAGACACAATGTACTTTAAAAGACTTGCAAAATGGATTGAAAATGTAGACCTTATATACCATGATTCAACCTATACAACAGAATTTGAGTCACTTGCAAAAACTAATTTTCATTCTACATCGGCTCAGGCAGCACAGTGTGCAAAAGATGCAAATGCAAAAAGACTGATACTTGGCCATTTTTCGTCGAGATACAAAACATTGGATGTAATGCTTGGTGAAGCAAAAGCAATTTTTGAAAATACAGAAATTGCAAAAGAAGGAATGAAATTTGAGGTACCACTAGAAAAATTTAAATTTTGATAATTTATGAAAAAGCTCTTTGCTGTAATATTGTTTTCTACAATATGTTCGTTTGCTCACTCCCAGCAATACAATGTGAGAGATTTTGCAAACAAAATGGGACAAACTATCCTGTACCTGAATAATTTTTATTTGGATACAGTCAATCTTACCAATATTACAGACAAAGCTTTGGAAGCCGTTGTAAAGGAACTTGATCCACATTCATCCTATATTTCTGCAAAAGATGTAAAGGCAATGAACGAACCTTTGCAAGGCAATTTCAGTGGAATAGGTATAGAGTTTGCCATAATAAATGACACTTTAACAATCCAATCAACGGTAGTAGGAGGTCCAAGTGAAAAAGTAGGGATAAAAGCGTCAGACAAAATTATCTATGTTGATGATGAACTTATAGCAGGAGTCAATCTTTCAATTGAGCGGGTTCATAAATATTTGAGAGGCGAGAAGGGGACAAAAGTAAAAGTTACTATTAAAAGAAAAAATACCCCGTCTTTGCTTGATTTTGTGATTACCAGAGATAACATTCCCTTGCATAGCATAGATGCATATTATAAGACTCCCGACAATTTCTTGTATATAAGATTAACCAGATTCTCTGCTACATCTCATAAAGAGATGATGGAAGTTCTAAGAAATGTGAAAGGTAGCGTAAAGGGAATTATATTGGATTTGAGATATAATCCTGGAGGTTATCTTAAAACAGCAATTGATATAACCAATGAATTTATGGAGAGTGGACAGCTTATAGTTTATACAGAAGGCAGAGCCATTCCTACTACAAGAGAATATGCCAACGGTAACGGATTTCTCAAAAATATGCCCCTGGCAGTTCTAATTGACGAAAGTTCTGCATCTGCCAGTGAGATTCTCAGCGGTGCCATCCAAGATTGGGACAGAGGTGTTATAATTGGCAGACGTTCTTTTGGCAAAGGTTTGGTTCAGAGAGGTTTTCCTTTACAGGACGGGTCTGAACTAAGACTTACTATTGCAAAGTATCATACCCCATGTGGAAGGGTAATCCAGAGCCCATATAAACAAGGGAACAGTACAGATTACTATAAAAATCTCTATGACAGATACAGTAAAGGAGAATTCTTTAGCAAAGACAGCATACAATTCCCGGATTCATTAAAGTTCAAGACTATAATCAAAGGGAGAACAGTGTATGGCGGCGGCGGAATTATGCCAGATATTTTTATCCCGATAGATACATCTTACTATACCCCTTTTTATGGCGAATTGAACAGAAAATCAATAATATCTGATTTTTGTAACACCTATACAGATACCAATAGAGAAAAATTACTCAAAAAGTATCAGGATGTCAGGAAATTTGTAAATATGTATACAGTAGATGATGAACTTTTTGCAGAGTTTCTTTCTTATGCTAAAATAAATTCAGTTGAGCCTAAAGAGGGAGATTTGGATATTTCCTCAAGTGAAATAAAGAAATATATCAAAGGACTTATTATAAGGTCTCTTTATGGTTTCAGCAGTTTTATTGAGTTTATAAATCAGACAGATGCGGATGTGATTAAAGCAATAGAAGTGTTGAGGGGTCAAGACACAAAAAAAGGGTAAGCTTGATATATCGCACCGCTACAACCACATACCCTTGCTACCTTCCGGTCCTGGGGGAGTTCTGCAGGAGCTGGTCGTATATGACTTACCCGGCACAAAGATAGATAAAATTCTTTATTTGCAAAAATTTATTCCTCTGGTCGTATATTATTGAATGAAAATGGAAGTAATGCATCTATTGAATCAACTACTTCTATTTTTGATTCACTTGCCATAATTACCTTAATGGGTTTTCCTCCTCTTTGTTGGGCTTCCATCATTACTTGTCTGCATGCAGCACAAGGATATACAACTTTTCCAGTTACAATACCATCCTGTTTTGCTACAATGGCAATACTCTCAATTGGAATTTTAGGATATGTAGCTTGAGCATAAAATATTGCTACCCTTTCTGCACATAATCCAGAAGGATATGCTGCATTTTCCTGATTGTTGGCATTGATTATTGTTCCATTAGCCATTCTTACTGCTGCACCAACATTGAATTTTGAATAAGGGGCATAAGCTTTGTCTGCTGCAAGTTTTGCATTTAAAACCAATTCTCTGTCCTCAACTTCCAATTCTGTTGTTGATGAGTATACTTTGTAGTTGATTGTTATTGTTTTCTTAATCATAATCCAACGCTTTAGATACAAATTTACTATTTTTGTGAAAACATTGTATATGAAATTTCTCAAAATGAAAAAATTATACTTTCTTATCACTTTTATAGGAATATCAACTATTTTATTTTCTCAGAAAATATCAAGAACCCAATATATCCAGACATACAAGGATATAGCAGTGAAACAGATGAGAGAATATAATATTCCGGCCAGCATAATTCTGGCACAGGCTTGTCTTGAGAGCGGTAATGGTAATTCAACCTTGGCAAAAAAAGCAAATAATCATTTTGGTATCAAATGCCATACAAGCTGGAAAGGAAAAACTTACAGACATGATGATGATAAAAGAAGGGAATGTTTCAGAAAGTACAACACTCCTGTAGAATCCTTTGAAGACCATTCAATTTTTCTTTCTACCGGTCGCCGATACAGTTCATTGTTTGATCTTAAGATTACCGATTATAAAGCTTGGGCACATGGATTAAAAGCTGCAGGATATGCAACCAATCCCAAGTATGCCTCATTGCTAATTGATATAATTGAAACATATAAGTTGTATGAATATGATGTTCCAAAATCATTCAATACAAGCAGAAAAGACCAGAAGGCCAAAAAACGTTATGAAAAGATGCAGAAGAAAGCACTCAAGCAGCAAGCTAAGGCAGCCAAAAGAGGTGGTGTAGTACCTGTTGCAATTGTTTCACAAGATACTTTAACTGGTGCTCAACCAATTCCATATAAAGAGTGCAGACTGTATAAATATTCAAAAAAACGGGATATTTATCTTGAGGATGGAAAATATTATGTATACACTAAAGAGGGTGATACATATAATTCATTGGCAAAGGAGTATAAATTGTTTACAAAAACAGTTCTTAAAAGTAACAACATTAAGAGTGTAGACAGACTTTCTGCCGGCACTAAAGTCTTTTTGTGTAAAGAAATCCAATAGTGAGTTATGTTAAAGTCAAAAACTTCAAAAATATTAATAATATCTTCTGTTCTTATTCTTATATATCTTGTTGGTTGTATTTTACCAATCATTAATGACTACAAGAAAAATGTTCAGTCAGAATCCATTGTATTCATATATCCAGGTGATACATTTGATAAAGTGAGAAATTCTTTGAGTGGAATTTTGAAAGATACCTCTTCCTTTGCTGATTCTTATCGTAGAAACAGTTCACTATCATCTTTTAAACCAGGGAGATACAAGTTGACAACCAATATGAGGAACAAAGATATTCTCAGAACTTTTGCTTTGGGATGGGAATCTCCTTTGATGCTAACTTTGTCGGGGAATATAAGGGGAACTGAAAAGCTTGCAGGTATTTTGTCTGCCAAACTCATGTGCGATTCTGTTGATTTTATCCAAGCTTTCTCAAATTCAGAAAACCAGAAGAAGTATGGTTTTGATTCCAATACTATTTGTGCTATGTTTATTCCTAATACATACCAGGTGTATTGGAGTATTTCTCCCGACAAATTTATGGAGAGGATGCATAAGGAGTACACAAAATTCTGGAATACAAAGCGGGATAGTTTGGCCAAAGAGCTTAACTTAACTAAAATAGAAGTTTCTATATTGGCCTCTATAGTTTGTGAGGAGACAAACTATGTTCCTGAGATGCCTAAGGTTGCCGGTGTTTATATAAACAGATTAAAAAGGGGTATGAAACTTGATGCTGATCCAACAGTTAAGTTTGCTCATGGCAATTTTGGTTTAAAGAGAATTCTATACAAGCATCTTGAAATTGATTCTCCCTATAATACTTATAAATACGCTGGGCTGCCTCCAGGACCAATTACAATTCCAAGTATTAAAGGGATAGATGCTGTTTTAAATTATTCTAAACATAATTATTTGTATTTTTGCGCCAGCGAAAAATTGGACGGTACACATAAATTTGCAGTTACTTTGGCTCAGCATAACAATAATGCAAGGGCGTATCAGGCTGCTATAAATAAATTAAATATCAGATAATATGAGAATTGCAGTAGGTTTATCGGGAGGAGTAGATTCCAGTGTGGCAGCTTTGCTTTTAAAAAGGGCTGGGCATGATGTTGTTGCCCTGTTTATGCAAAACTGGCATGATACAACCGGAACTTTACATGGTGACTGCGAATGGGAAGAGGATAAATTTGTGGCTGAAATGGTTGCAAAAAA
>CALCUQ010000322.1 GCA_937906795.1 uncultured Bacteroidales bacterium
TTCATATGGCATTACTCCAAGATTGGACATCTGAGACTGCAAAAGATTTATCCATATGCACTCATTACGCTTACCATACAAATCTACCCTGTCTACCCCATCAACTGCATTGAGTTCCCTTTTTACCAATTCTGCATAATTTGCAAGTTCTCTGTCTGATATTCCATCTGCAGTTAAGGCATAGAACATTCCAAACACGTTGCCAAAATCATCTTTTATAACTGGTTTTGTTACTCCAGATGGTAAGTGAGAATACGCATTATCCACCTTCCTTCTCAACAAATCCCAATGTTGCTCCACATCTTTATCGCTTACTGTAGATTTCAATTCTACCTGTATAAGCGAATAATCATTATATGAAAAACTCTCAATGGAATTTATGTTGCCCATTGTCCAGATACTTTTTTCCAAGACATCTGTAACCTGAAGCTCTACCTGATGAGCAGATGCACCAGGAAAAGTTGTAACCACAACTGCTGTCTTTACCTTTACGACCGGATCCTCAAGTTTCCCTATTTGATAACAGGACAATACCCCACCTATTACCATAACAGCCAACAGGAAGTTTACAAGATTCCTGTTCTTAAAAGCCCATTTACCTAAATCCATTACAATAATCCTCCAATATTTGTAGAACTCACAGGTTCAAGTATCTTTACTGTACAACCATCACTAAGGAATTTTGTTCCAAATGCAACAATTTTGTCCTGTACTTTCAATTTTTCACTTGCTATTACACATTTTCCATCAGAAAGCAGTTGTATCATCTGCACTTGCGTTTTGGTTACAGTGTGGCTATCATTTGAGTATAAATAGACATAACTGTTATTATCACTTTCAAATATTGAACTTGATGGAATCTGCAAAAGGTCTGCTCTTTCTCCAACATTCACTTTTACCATTGTAGCCATACCCGGAGTAATTGTATATCCCTTTGGAACATCAAGCCTGAACTTTACTGTAAAAAGCTGGTTCGCATTTGCATTTGGCGCTACACTAAAAGGAACAAGTGTAAATTCCTTATGTGGATAATAGTTTAAACTGCAGCTGTTTCCTTTATAATTTTCTTATTCGCATCTTTTTGACAAAGAATACATAATTTCCCTGCATTCTCTAACAACTGTTTAATTTTATTTG
>CALCUQ010000323.1 GCA_937906795.1 uncultured Bacteroidales bacterium
TAGTTAGGGTAGCACCACCAACCATAGTATCAGCAACAACTTTATCACAAACCTCTTTAGGAAGCAACTCGGTTACAGGAACACCTCTGTAGTTTGCAAATCTGATAAGAGGAATCATTGTAGTATCACCGTGACCACCAATTACCATACCCTCAATATCACTAGCTGGAGCATTCAAAGCCTGGCTTAGGAAATATTGGAAACGGCTGCTGTCAAGGATACCACCCATACCAATAACTCTGTTTTTAGGTAATTTTGTTTTATTTAGAGTTAGATATGTCATTGGGTCCATTGGGTTTGCAATAATAACTATGATTGCGTTAGGAGAGTATTTAAGTACGTTCTCAACAACGCCGCTAACTATACCTGCATTAACACCAATAAGTTCCTCTCTTGTCATACCTGGTTTTCTAGGAATACCAGAAGTTACAACAACAACATCAGAATTTTCTGTAGCTTTGTAATCGTTTGTAACGCCAGTTACTTTAGTGTCAAATTTATAAAGGTTAGCAGTTTGCATCATATCCATTGCTTTACCTTCAGAAACACCTTCTTTAATATCTAGAAGAACAATTTCAGAAACGAATTTCATGTGCAACATAGCGTTTGCACAAGTGGCACCAACATTACCGGCGCCAATAACACTTACTTTTGACATAATTGAAATATTAAATTATTTTTTTGGTTTTATTTTTAAAATCTATGTTGTAGTTTTGCACTACAATTAGCAAATTTAATAAACTTTGGTCAGTTTAAAGAAATTTATGATTAGATTTTACCAAAAAGAGACAAATTTTGATTTACAGTACAAAGCTATTGTAAAAAAATGGATAAAAGAGGTTGTAGAATCATCTGGAAAGAAGATTGGAGACATTAATATTATCTTTTGTAATGATCCCTCTTTGCTAGAAATCAATCAACAATTTCTAGGCCATGACTACTATACAGACATCATAACCTTTGACTATTGCGAGGGTTGCCATGTTAATGGTGAATTGTACATTAGTGTTGACACTGTTGATGCCAATGCCAAAGAATACGGCGTAACCTTTAGAAATGAGATGCATAGAGTTATTATTCATGGAATTTTGCATCTTCTTGGTTATGATGATCATAGTGAAGAGGATATTGCACAGATGAGAGAGCAGGAAGATATTGCTTTAGATAAACTTTCCCTTGTACTTTAGTCTTCCCGATAACCGGTTAAAATATGGATACCAGATACGATGTTATAGTAGTAGGAGCGGGGCATGCCGGATGTGAAGCTGCACTTGCATGTGCAAGATTGGGAT
>CALCUQ010000324.1 GCA_937906795.1 uncultured Bacteroidales bacterium
GCTCTGGCTATGGGTCTGCAGTTGGCAATTGCACGTTTGGGAACAGCAGCTGCATTGCTTCTTTCACCAGTATTGGTAGCTGAGTCTGAATCTGGAATGTATCCTTTGAACATCACCAACAGACCTGCATTCTTTGGTCTTATGCTTCTCCTTCTAGGTACAGTTGTATGGGCTGTATTTGTTGCAATGGATGCAAAATTCGACAAACAGGAGGGTACTTCAGACAAAGTTGAGACTGCAGAAGAGGATAAATTCAAATTCACAGACATCTTCAGAGTTTTGGCAAACAAACATTTCATTCTGGTTTCTCTTCTATGCGTGTTCTTCTATTGCTGTATTATTTCGTTCAAGAAATTTGCTACAGCTATCCTTATCCCAAGATTTGGAGCAGAGAATGCAGCAGCATTTGAGCAAACAGCGGCACAAATGGTATCAATGATTCCTTTCTTTACAGTTGTATTTACCCCTCTATTTGGTATTTTGGTAGACAAACTTGGTAAAGCTACAACTTGGATGGTAACTGGTTCTGTATTGGTTTTTGTAGCACACCTTATCATTGCATTTGCTCCAGGTGAGGCTATTTATGGATACATTGGTATTGCTATTTTAGGTGTTGGTTACTCACTTGTTCCAGCAGCTATGTGGCCATCAGTTCCAAAAATTATCCCAGAAAAGAACTTGGGTACTGCATACTCACTAATCTACTGGATTCAAAATATGGGTATGTTGGCAGTTCCAATTGGTGTTGGATATATTCTTAAGAACTATGAGGGTGTTGAGGCATCAGTTAATGCTGAGTACATCTTTATTGCATTAGGTATTGTAGCAATTACAGTTTCATTGTTGTTGTACATTTCATCTAAGAAAAACCCTCAGCTTAACCTTGATGTTCCAAATATCAAGAAATAAGGAATAAGTTAAGTATCAATATAAAAGGGAAGTTTCCAAATGGGAACTTCCCTTTTTGTTTTACCTATGGCTCATTACATATAAATTTTAGATTACAGCAAAATATTTTTATTAAATTTGTAGCTTAAATTAGCATTATTATGGCAATAATTAGAGAATTAAGAGGCTATACCCCAAAAATTGGAAAAGATTGCTTTTTGGCAGAAAATGCAGCAATCATTGGCGATGTTACAATTGGTGATGATTGCAGCATATGGTATGGGACAGTGCTTAGAGGAGATGTGAATACCATAAAAATTGGAGACAGAGTAAACATTCAGGATGGTGCAGTTGTACATACCTTATACGAAAGATCTGTAAGCGAAATTGGCAATGATGTATCTGTAGGACACAATGCAATTGTACATGGAGCTAAAATAGGCGACAATGTTTTAATTGGCATGGGTGCAATTATTATGGATAATGCTGTTGTTCCAAGCAATACTATTATTGCTGCCGGAGCTGTTGTCCTAAGCAACAGTATTCTTGAACCTGGTATATATGCCGGTGTCCCAGCAAAAAAAGTAAAAGATGCATCAGAGGCCATTGGAAAGGCAGCACATACAAATGCACAAGGCTACCTTATGTACAAAGAGTGGTATAAAGAAGACTAATTACTTAATAATAAAAAATATGAAAAAATTGTTCCTTATTGGTGCTGCTGCACTTATGGTTGCATGCAGTGCAAAAGAAGAGGGTTACAAAGTAACCGTTAATGTCAATGAGACACAAGAGGCTAAATTGGCAAATGACACTCTTACAATTGCCAAAGCTTCAAATCCAAACGAGGCCGTTTCTACAGCAACAGTTGCAAACGGCAAAGTTGTTTTTGTTGGAAAAATTGAAACTCCAGAGTACTATTACGTATTTGTAAAAGGTGTTAGAAGACCTATTGCACAATTATTTATGGAGAACGCTGAGTTTACATTAAACTACGATGTTGCAAGTAAAGAAGGTGCTACTATCCAAGGTGGTGGTCTTACTCAATCTTTCCTAAATAAAGTTGAGCAAAAAAGTAAAGAGCTAAGCAAAGAATTAAAATTAGACTCTTTGAATCAGGCTTACAGAGCTGCAACCGAGGAGCAAAAAGCTAAAATTGTTGAGATATTCAACAGTGCATCAAAACAAATAGAGGAAATGGAGGCTGAGTTTATTGCAGCTAACCCTATTTCTTACTACGCTCTATACAAACTTCAAGAGAAAATTGCAGATATAGATTTAGCTGAGGCTGAGGCAAAAATCGCAGAATTTGAAGCTAATATTGAGTTTAAGGGAAATGCTGTACTTGAAAAATGCAAAGAGGTTATCGCAAAACTTAAACCTATTCAAGTAGGACAACCTGCAATTGACTTTATTCAAGACAACGAGGAAGGCAAACCAGTAAAATTCTCTGATATTTACAGCAAAAACAAAGTTACAATGTTGGATTGTTGGGCCAGCTGGTGCAACCCTTGCAGAAAATTCAACCCTACACTTGTTGAAATCTACAAAAAATAC
>CALCUQ010000325.1 GCA_937906795.1 uncultured Bacteroidales bacterium
TTATCTGACACCTGTCCCTCACAGAGGAAAAAGGAACGATTCATCTTACCTTGTGCATATTGCCCAAAAAATAGCCCAGGTAAAGGATATATCTGTAGAAGAGGTTGCACAATCCACTACTGCTAATGCGTATAAACTCTTTGGTCTTAAAATGTAGAATATGAACAGAGCTATTCTTTTAATTTATACAGGAGGAACAATAGGAATGAAGCAGGATCCTGAAACTCTTGCTTTAAAGCCTTTCAATTTCAATCAGATTACTCAGGAGGTACCTGAACTTAAAAAATTCGGTTATCTGATTGATACAATTTCTTTTGACCCTGTAATAGATTCTTCTGATGTAACTCCCCAGTTTTGGGTTAAGCTTGTTGAGATTATAAAAGAAAATTATTGCAAATATGATGGATTTGTAATATTGCATGGTACAGATACAATGTCTTACACTGCGTCTGTACTCTCATTTATGTTGGAGGATTTGCAAAAACCTATAGTATTGACAGGCAGCCAGCTTCCTATTGGAATGTTGAGGACAGATGGAAAAGAGAATCTGATCTCATCCATTGAGATTGCAGCAGCTGCAGATGGTGATGGCCATCCAATGGTCCCAGAGGTATGTGTCTATTTTAAGACTATGCTCTTTAGAGGAAACAGGACAACCAAGTATAATGCAGAAAATTTCAGGGCGTTCAGATCTGCTAATTATCCAATTTTGGCAGATGTTGGTATTCATATAAAATATAACCCAAGTGTTATATCTTATCCAACAGAGTGGGGAAAAGAACTCAAAATTCATACAAAGTTGGATACAAATGTGGCCATTGTTAAGATTTTCCCTGGCATTCAGCCATATGTGTTGGATGCTGTATTAAATGCAGAGGGGTTAAAAGCGGTTATACTTGAGACTTTTGGCAGTGGTAATGCTCCAACATCGCAGTGGTTTGTAAGTAGGATTAAAGATGCTGTAAATAAGGGAATAATAGTAGTGAATGTGACCCAATGCCATGCAGGAAAGGTAAATATGGATGCATATGCTACAGGTATTGCACTTAAAAAAGAAGGGGTTGTAGGAGGCTTTGACATTACAACAGAATCTGCATTGGCAAAGTTGTTCTATCTGCTTGGTAAATATCCCGACAACGAGACAGTGAAAAAGGAATTGGTAACAAACTTAAGAGGTGAAATTTCAATTTAGCTCAAATTGTTATGGCAATTTGAAAATATTTGACTAAATTGCGCACAATTTTACTGTACATACATAAGTAAAACTATTTATAACTATTTAAATACATTGTTTAATTAATTAATTACTAAAAAAAATTATGAAAAAAATTTTCATGTTTTTAGCAGTTATTGGCCTTATCGCAATTTCTGCTGATTTTACTCCTGCAGTAGCTCAAGAAATGACAGCTCAAGAGCTTCTATCTGGTGGTGGTTCTGATGTTCCAGTTTACCAACAACTAAAAGCTAAATTCATTGAGGGTGGCGTTGAGTTCATGGCTCTAGTAGTTATCTGTTTGATTTTAGGTCTTGCTCTTTGTATTGAGAGAATTATTTATCTTAACCTTTCTACTACCAACACTAAAAAATTGTTGGAGAAAGTAGAGGAGGCTTTAAATAACGGTGGTGTTGAGGCTGCTAAAGAGGTTTGCCGTAACACTCGTGGTCCAGTTGCAAGCATTTTCTATCAGGGTCTTAGCCGTGCAGAAGAGGGTGTAGACGTAGTTGAGAAAGCAGTTGTTTCTTACGGTGGCGTTCAGATGAGCCAACTTGAGAGCGGTCTTTCTTGGATTCAGTTGTTCATCACTACTGCTCCTTCACTTGGATTCTTGGGTACAGTGCTTGGTATGGTCGCTGCATTCGACGCTATTGAGGTTGCAGGTGATATCTCTCCTAACATTGTTGCTGGTGGTATGAAAGTTGCGTTGATTACAACCGTAGGTGGTTTGATCGTTGCTATTATCCTTCAGTTCTTCTATAACTACATCGTTTCTAAGATTGATAGCATCGTTCTTTCAATGGAGGACGCTTCTATTTCTCTAGTTGATTTGGTTGTTAAATACGTAAAAAAATAATTTGATTTAAAATGAAATTCACAAAATACATTTCAGTATTGTTGCTAATCGTATCTGCAATCCTTGCTGTAGTATTCTACACATCAGGGTATTCAGATGGTATGGTAACAACTATAATCAACTGGGCTCTTGTCCTATCTGCTATTGCTTTGATAGGTGCAGTGCTTATGCCTCTTTTCTTCGGCAATGGTAAAGGAAAGAAAGGTATGTTGGTTAAAGTAGCCTTTGTGGCTGTTCTTTGCGTTATCTCTTATTTCCTTGCATCACCAGAGGCTGTTGAGGGTTCAAGAGTTGCTGCAACAGAGTCGGCTTGGAAATATACTGATGCTGGATTGATTCTAACTGCTCTATTGTTTGTTCTTGCAGCTTTGGG
>CALCUQ010000326.1 GCA_937906795.1 uncultured Bacteroidales bacterium
CTGTAAATGGCAAAGCAATTAGCATGTTATTTATACTCAAAAGCTAATTATCCTATAACAATAAAATACGATGGTAAGGATTTAATTTTACCTCCTAATGCTGTTAATTCTTTTTCGCAAGCCAACATATTTTCGTCTTCTCTTACGTCTGTGAATGCTATATTACAGCCTTGTTTTGCAAATTCCAAAGCTATTGCTTTTCCGATTCCACGAGATGCTCCTGTAATTAGGGCAACTTTTTCTTCAAGTAATTTCATTTTATTTTTATTTTTTGTTTTGTATTTTGCAAAAGTACGAACATTTTTCAAAAAACTAAGTTTTTTTCTTTGAAAAAAGGATTGTATATTTGCAATTCAAATAAAGGTAAATATGAAAATATACAAAATCAACTTAAATGACGATTCTCCTTCTCCTATGAAAGGAAGGTTTTGGATTAAGGTTGTAATTATGTCAATTTCTGTTTTGATTGCAAGTTATTTATTTAACTTCGTTCAAATCAGTTCTTTTACTACTGCTATTATTTCTGCACTTGTAATTAGTTTGCTTAATGCTTTTTTAAAACCTATCTTAAAACTTTTGTCAGCTCCTTTGATTTTGATGAGTTTTGGTTTGTTTCAACTCTTTATAAATGCGTTTATAATACTTTTAACTTCGTATTTAGTAGCAGATTTCAAGGTTGAGAGTTTTTCTGACGCTTTTTGGTTTAGTATTGTTATTACTATAATCAATTTTTTATTAGAAATTCCAGAAAAAGTACAAAGAATAAAAAAGAATTTTACATCTCAAAATGATAATCAAATAAAAGAAAACGAAGAATTTACATCTTACGAAGAAGTTGAAAAAGAAAATGATGAAGAATTAAATAATAAATAATACATAATCGTTATGCAAGTTTGTTATACAATAAATGAATTATTATCTTGTGTAGATAAATTAAAAGAAGAAAAGAAATCAATTGGACTTTTGCCTACTATGGGTGCTTTACACGAAGGACACTTATCTTTAGCCAAAAGAGCAAAAAATGAAAATGATGTTTTGATTTGCAGTGTATTTGTAAACCCTATTCAATTCAATAATCAAGAAGATTTAGAGAAATATCCAAGAGATTTAGAAGGTGATTTAGCATTATTAGAAGGAGTAAATTGTGATTTTGTCTTTGCTCCAAGTGCAGAAGAAGTATATGCAGAAAAACCTGAGTTTACTTATAGTTTTGGAAAATTAGAAAGCGTTTTGGAAGGTCCTCAACGCCCAGGACATTTCAATGGGGTTGCAACAATTGTTCACAAATTATTTAATTGGTCTAAGGCCGACAAAGCTTATTTTGGAGAAAAAGATTTTCAACAAGTTGCAATCGTAAAAGATTTAGTTAGACAATTTTCCATTCCTATTGAAATTGTGGAATGTCCTATTTATAGAGATGAAGATGGCTTAGCAACAAGTTCAAGAAACAGACGTTTGTCAGCAGAAGCAAGAGCAATTGCTCCAAAAATTCACGAAATTCTTTTGAAATCTGCTTCTTTAATGAAAACACTTTCAATATCACAAGTCAAGGGTTATGTAGAAGGTGAGTTTAAAATGAGGAAGGAATTTACATTAGAATACTTTGAAATTGTTGATGCTATAACACTACAACCTGTAAAGGTGAAAGGAGAAAATAAAACAGTTGGTTGCGTTGCTGTTTGGTTGGATGGTGTTAGGTTAATTGATATTCAAAAATATTAAAACTAAAACTTATCTTTTAAATATTTTGAAGTGGGAGTATCTTCTTGCAGTAAGGATTTTGGTTTTCCTTCAAAGATGATATTCCCTCCTTTTTTTCCTCCACCCGGACCTAATTCTATCAACCAATCTGCTGTTTTTATTATATCTAAATTATGTTCTATTACTACTACTGTATGACCTAAATTAACCAATTCGTCAAAGCATTCATTAAGTTTCAGAATATCATAAAAATGTAAGCCTGTTGATGGTTCATCAAAAATAAAAATAGTCTTTTTTTCATTACTTCCTTTTGATAAGAAATAGGCTAATTTCACTCTTTGAGCCTCTCCTCCTGAAAGAGTAGCTGAACTTTGTCCTAATTTTAAGTATCCTAATCCTACTTTTATGAGTGAATAAATTTTTTGCGAAATTCTCCTGCATAAGTTTGAGGCATCTTGCGAAAAGAAGTCGTATGCCTCTTCTATTGTCATATCTAAAACCTCTGCAATACTCTTTTCTCTATATTTTATCTCTAATGCTTCTTCTTTATAGCGTTGTCCCTTGCAGTGTTCGCACTCTAAGATAACATCTGCCATAAATTGCATTGGGATAGTAATATATCCATCTCCAAGGCATTGGGGACACCTGCCACCATCTACATTAAACGAGAAATGAGATGGACCAAAGCCATTTACTTTTGCAAATTGCTGGTCGCAGAAAAGTTTTCTTATGTCATCATATATTTTAAGATATGTGACAGGGTTTGATCTGCTGCTCTTGCCAATAGGATTCTGGTCTACAAATTCTACCGATGATATGCTTGAAAGGTCTCCCGACAATTCTTTAAAGGCCCCAGGTTTTGTTTCGCAGTGTTGTTGCAAAACTCTTGCAAGGGCAGGGTATAGTGTATCTGAAATAAGAGATGATTTTCCGCTGCCGCTCACCCCTGTAATGGCAGTTATGACACCTAACGGAAATTTTACGGATACATTCTTTAAATTATGTTCCATAGCACCTTTTATCTCAATGGATTTGCTCCATTTACGTTTGGTAGGGTATCTCTCCATCTGTTTTAATCCACTTAGGTAGTCAATTGTAAGTGAGCCAGACGAGTAATTGTTTCCTTTGCTTTTTGTAGCATTTGTTGTAGCTTGTTCTATCCCTTTTTCTACCTCTCCTTCATAAACAACCTCTCCTCCATGTACTCCTGCAAGAGGACCAATGTCTATAAGTTTGTCGGCCGACAAAATAATCTCTTTATCATGTTCTACTATAACAACTGTATTGCCCAAATCTCTGAGTTTCTTTATGACCTCTATGAGTTTTTGGGTGTCTTTGTGGTGCAATCCTATACTTGGCTCATCGAGAATGTAGAGTGAGCCAACCAGACTGCTGCCAAGAGAGCTCACCAGATTTATTCTTTGGCTCTCTCCTCCGCTGAGTGTTTTTGTCTGTCTGCTCAATGTAAGATATCCAAGCCCTACATCCTCTATATAACCAAGTCTGCTGCATATCTCTTTAATTGCCCTCTGTGCAACTTTTGTGTCGTATTTGTCTAATTTGAGAGTGTTAAAGAACTCTTTAAGAGCTGTTACGCTCATATCAAGCAGTTCGCTTATAGTTTTTCCACCAAGTTTTACAAAGTTGGTCTCTTTTCTGAGTCTGCTTCCTTCACATGCAGGGCAAACAGTCTTTCCAGAGTATCTGCTGAGCATGTATTTGTATTGAATTTTATATTTTTTGCTTTCTACAAACTTAAAGAAATCTGTAATTCCGGTAAAATGTTCATTTCCATTCCACAGAAGTTTCTTTTCCTCTTTTGTAAGTTCAGCATAAGGTCTGTGAATTGGAAAATTAAATTTGGGTGCAGCATAGATGAGGTCTTTGAGAAAACTCCCCATAACTTCTCCTCTCCAGCAGGCAATTGCCCCTTCGTATACAGATAGTGAGGCATTGGGAACAACAAGATTTTCATCTATTCCAAAAACACTGCCGTATCCTCCACATTCCGGGCATGCTCCAAGAGGATTATTGAAACTGAACATCAGTTCTGTAGGTTTCTGAAATTTTATTCCATCTGCCTCAAATATGTTTGAGAAGTTTCTGTATGTAATATCGCCTGAGTGTTTGTCTTCTATTGCTACAGTAACATAACCGCCCCCTTGGTTAAAGGTGCTTTCAATGGAGTCCTGCAGTCTTGTTATCTCATCTTCTGAGTGTTGCTTTTCTGAATTATTGGGAGTGATAACAAATCTGTCGGTGAGAATATATATAGGCTCCTGGGTATATTTGACAACTTCTTTTATAACATTGTCTATTCTAACCATTTCTCCCTGGTAAAACATTCTGCTGTATCCAGAGTCTTTTATGGATAGAAGTGTCTCAATTTTATGTGGATTTGCTTCCCAATTTACATAGGCAAGTATATATGCTGTTAAATTGTTTTCTGTATGATTCCTGAACTTTGTTATATAATCTATTACATCTGCAACATTTTCACATTTTACTTCCTTTCCGGAAACAGGTGAGTATGTGCGTCCAATTCTTGCAAACAAAAGACGCAGGTAGTCATAAATTTCTGTGGTTGTTCCAACTGTGGAGCGGGGGTTTCGGGTGTTTACCTTCTGCTCAATGGCAATGGCAGGGGGGATACCTTCTATTTTATCTACAGCAGGTTTGCTCATTCTGCCAAGAAACTGTCTGGCGAAAGATGAGAGGCTTTGTGCAAATCTTCTTTGTCCCTCAGCAAAAAGAGTTTCAAAAGCAAGGGATGATTTTCCGCTTCCCGACAAACCTGAAATAACTGTCAGTTTTCCGTGAGGAATCTTTACCGATATGTTTTTCAGATTGTTGGCCCTTGCCCCTTCAATAGATATGTATCCTTGTTTTTTCATTTATTTGTTACTTGTTCTAAGTACTGTTTTGACCCCTTTAAGTTTTTTTATGGCAGAGGTAACTCTGTCTAAATGTGCATTATTGCTTACAGATATTCCAATCTCTGCAACAAACTCAGTAGCTCCGTTTGGTTTGGTCCTTTCATAAATCTGGAATCCTCTGATAGAAGATTGTTGTCCTGTTACAGCATCCATTATGCGGGAGCCATTGGAAGCATCACCTTCTCCAATTACTTTGAGCCTTGTCTGGAATTGGGTTGTTCCGCTCACTTGTTTCCATTTTACTTTCTGTACCCTGTAGGGATATTGTTCCAACAGTCTTGCTGCATTAGGGCACGAAATTCTATGTATTTTAATTCCTCCGGTTGCAGAAACAAAACCAAAGACATCATCTCCAAAAATAGGGTTACAGCACTTGGCCATCTTAAAACTAATGTTGTCCAGCTTGTCGCTGATAACCAAATAATTCTGATCTTGTGTCTTGTTGTTTTGTTTGTATTGTACAGCATTGTCTTTATCTTGCTCTTCTGGTTTTGCTGTCTGATCTTCTTTTTTGCTGAGAAACTCTTTTATATCAGACAGGTCAATCTCTTCTTTGTTTATGGCAAGGCCAAGATCAAAACTTGTACGTAGTTTATAGTGTTTGATAATTTCGCCAAGTGTTTCGTCATTATACTCTTGTTTCCAGTTTTTCATCCTTCTTTCAAGAGCTTCAAGTCCAAGTTTGCTCAGTTTTACCTCTTCTTCTTTGAGTTTGTTCTTTATTCTGTTTTTTGCTTTTGAAGAGATTACAAAATTAAGCCAGTCTGCACTTGGTTTCTGATTCTTGTTGCTCATTATCTCAACAACATCGCCGGTGTGCAATTCATCTCTGATTGAGTAAACTTTCCCGTTAACTCTTGCTCCGCTGCATTTGACTCCCAAATTGGAGTGAATGTCAAATGCAAAATCCAGAACGCTGGCCCCCTTTGGCAATTGTCTTAAATCGCCAGCTGGGGTAAATACAAAAATCTCATCCAAAGATGCTATAGGGCCACTTGTGTAAGAGTCTGCCTGATTGCTTTCAAGCATTGTCTTTACATTTTTCAGCCATTCATCCAATCCATGTACGCTTTTAATCCCTTTATAGCTCCAGTGTGATGCGTGGCCGTTTTCTGCCATATCATCCATACGTACTGTTCT
>CALCUQ010000327.1 GCA_937906795.1 uncultured Bacteroidales bacterium
GGCTGCAGCAACTGCCGGCGACTCCTTCTAAGGAGCTGCAAAGATAATAATATAAGTTTGATGTAGTATTGACAGTGGGTCAAATACTTGAATTTAATAAGACTTGTGTATCATATACAAAACAGACAATGGCAGTAAAATATGTATGTGCAACAATGAGTATATACGACAATGTGCTTTCGGGATATGCACTTAATGGTATCAGGTTATCAAAAACACAAAAAGATGAAACTGTTTTAATTGTTACTCACAATATGGGGCAAGCAAAGAGAATATCATCCAAAATTACACTGATCTTACAGGAAAGATGGGGTAGGAGCTTATATGAAAGCTGGCGATTAAAGGCCCAGGTCTATAAGATTGCGGTCGTTGTTTGATTTGCCATTAGATTTCTTTTGCTTGAATGAGTTAATATTATATGTGATGCCAAGCCAGAGCATACGACTTTTTCTGGTGCTGATATTTGTAAGGTCAAATACCTTGTTGTAGGAATGTACCTCCCATTTGTAGGAATTAAATACATCGGTGAGCAATAAAGATATACTCATAGCCCCTTTCAGGAGTCTTTGTTTGACCCCTATATTCATGTAATGAGTGACAGATGTGGTAAGTTGTGGATAGTATTGAGGAGTAGTAAGGAAATATTGTAGCTGAATATCGGTTTTCTTACCTGGTGCAAAATCCAAGAGAATATTGCTGTTATTTGACCATCCTTTATTGTCTATATCAGCACCCTCAAAGTTGCCTTTGGTGTTTACATAGAAAGTATTGGCACTCAATGTAGCATTCATCCATTTGAATGGGGTTACAGTTAGCAAAACCTCAAGACCCGTCTTAAGGTCTGAATCTGCATTGATATAAGTTGTGACCAGAATATCATCCTGAAACTTTGTAATTTGTGATATGTATCCCGATGTATAGTTAAGGTACATATCTGCAAAGAGTTTGAATGATTTTTTACTGTGGTTATAGCTAAGGTCAAGTTTAGTTGATTCTTCTGGATTCAGGTTCATATTTCCCTGCTGGTAGGTAGTGGCATCAACCATACTCATATATGGATTAAGCTGAGGATATGATGGTCTTCCTATTCTGCGTGAAAGTGCTATGGCAATCTCACTGGCAGAAGATATTTTGTATGTACCTGAAAGAGACGGTGCAAGAAAAAAGACATTGTGTCTGCTATGTATGGTTTCGTGTGTACTGTTAAGGGTAACAGTGCTGAATTCGCCACGCAAACCTGCCTTGTACGAGAATTTCTTCCCTATCTTGGAGGAAAACATAACATATGCTGCAGGAACTAATTCAGTGTGCAACAGATCATTGCTAAATGCTTGGGAATACACCCATTCGCCATTTTCCATTGAGTAAAAATAGTGATATATATCATTGCTTCTGTAAGTGACCTTTGCACCTGCACTAAGGGTTCCTGTTTTGAAATTATGTTTGTAATCTCCTTGCAAAGCTGTAATGAAAGGACTACCTCCAGAAGTGGAACGATTGACCTCATTCCCTTGCAGATAATAGTATGACGGCCTGTGCCCCCATATCTTTGAGAGGGATCCTTTTATGGAAATATCCGATATTTTGGGCTTTATAATATGATTGTAAGCAATAGTAGCCTCAATATTTTCTCTGTTCCAGGTAACGTCATTGTGCCTGTTTTCCACCTTGTCAATACCAGAAACTACTATTGTGTTATTTAGGCTTTGATTTATATTAAGACGTGGTATAATACATTTGAGATCTATATTAAGCGTGTTTGTGCTATTGATTCTAAAGTCTGCTCCAAAACCAATGTTATTGTTATAAGTGTATCTTACAGACTCCATACTCTGAAAGGTTTTACTGTCTGTTTGGTGCAGAGTACGGTTTAAAACAGTATTGACAACATCATCTTCATACTTGGTATTATATGTAAATCTGTAAGAAGCTTTTGGACGGTTGATTGTAAATGCAGCATTGCCTGTAACAAAGTGATTGAATCCATAGTTTGCAGCTATAACACCACTAAGGCCTTTAGCACGTTCTTTCTTTGATACAATATTTATGATTCCACCTGTTCCACCTGCATCATAAGAAGCATCCGGATTTGTTATAATGTCTATGTTCTTTATATTGGCGGCAGGAATTGCAGAAAGGTCACTAACAGTAGTAGGAATCCCATCCAGCAATACAAGTATATTGGAATTGCCTCTTATTGAGATAATATCATTTGATACGGTTACCGATGATGCAGAATTGAGAATATCAATAGCAGATCCTTTGGATGAAGCCATATTAGCAGATGCATTTATACTGGTGCGTTCCAATGAAGCCTTATGGGTTTGAGCCTTGGCGGTAACTATTACCTCACCAAGATGTTGGATATCTTCTTCAATTGATATATTACCAATATTAAGATTATGACCTGTATGGGATATGTTTATCTGCTTCTTTACATATCCTATGAATTCAACTGATAGCACAAGTTCCTTTGCAGAAGAATTTACCAGAATACTGAAACGGCCTTTATCATCTGTAACACCTCCTGATATAACCCTAGTGTTGTCATATAATACAACAGAGGCATATGATATTAAATCACCTTGCGTGTTGGTGACAGTTCCAGAAATGGTAAATTTGTTTTGAGCACAAATGGGAAGGCTCAAAACAAACATAAAAAAAATTGTAAGATATTTTATTGTATGTAGTTTCATTAGTAAATTCCAATACTGTCAGATTTGATTTGGCAAATGCAAATATATTGATTTATAAAACAAAAGCACTATTATTCCACATAGATTTTGCACCTTCTGCTAATTAAATGCAATTGTTTTTAAAATAACAGGTCTTAAAACAAAATTTTGTCAATTTAAGTTTATTGCAAAATAAACCAGTTATTAGTATATTTGATAGCAAGTCAAATGGAACAGTTATGAGAAGTTTAATCACACTATTTGTAATCCTATGTGCAACTCTCCATATATCAGCACAGACATCACAGGATAAGACCCATTGGTTTGATGGGTACAATTACTATACATCATATGAAC
>CALCUQ010000328.1 GCA_937906795.1 uncultured Bacteroidales bacterium
TGGAGACAGACAAATTATAAGAAAAGGCTGGAATATGCTCTTGTAAAAGGAATTACAGAGTATCTTAAAGAAGATGTAACAGAGGCATTGGCAGATTTGGGTTCTGCGGTAAAGGTTATTGAAGGGCCTTTGATGGCAGGCATGGACAGAGTAGGCAGCTTGTTTGGAGAGGGGAAGATGTTTTTGCCACAGGTGGTAAAAAGTGCAAAAGTCATTAAAAGTGCAGTGGATATACTTCAACCTTATATAGGAGAGCAGGCAGAATCCTTGCAAGAGATTAAAAAAGATAAAATAGTATTGGCAACCGTTAAGGGCGATGTCCATGATATAGGGAAGAATATTGTTTCTATAGTTTTGGGATGCAATAATTTTGAAATTATAGACTTGGGAGTGATGGTTGAGATTAAGGATATTGTAGATGCAGCCATTGAGTCAAAAGCATCATTTATTGGTGCAAGTGGCCTTATCACACCATCCTTGCAGCAAATGGAACTTTTGTGCTCTATGTTGCAGGAGAGAAAAGAGCAGATGCTTTCACAGTTAGGGCATTTGATTCCGGTTGTTGTTGGCGGAGCAACAGTATCATCTGTGTATGTGGCAGTTAAATTGGCTCCTTTGTATGATGGCTGTGTAATATATGGAGGGGATGCAAGCAGAACAGCACTTATATGTAAAAAGTATATGGCTGCAGTTGCAGAAGGAAATCTGGAGAGTTTCTGCTTAGAGACAGCACAAGAGCATGAGAAAATATCCCAAGCATACTATTCAAGAAATCAGGAGTTTGTTACCCCTGACCAGGCCAGAGCAGAGGCAGAGGTCTTCCCCGACAACAGTTTTGTGCAGGCCCAAGGGTATGGAGAAAATAACTTATGGGCAAAAGATGTTAATATTGGAGAGCTGATTCAATATATAGACTGGACAAACTTTCTTAATTTCTGGGGTTTTAAAGGGACTTTTGCAAATATTATATATGGAGAGGATGATCAAAAGGCCCAGCAGGCAGAGAAATTGTATCAGCAGGCAACGGATTTGCTTTCAGAGGCACTTGTGGGCAAAGAGTACAAAGCGCAGGCACTTGTGGAGTTTTATGATGCGGTAGCAACTGTAAAGGACAATAAAGATTATATTGTGCTTTTTGAGAACGTGAAAACAACGCTGCAAGAGGAGATGGATGGGACAGCAGAGAAGAAGATAAGTTTGTCGGAGAGTAATCTGGAGGGGAGAAAAGTTATAGGAGAGTTTGAAATTCCAAAACAACTCAAAAAAGGGAGCGGATACAAATCTGTAGCGGATTATTTCCCGTATTGGGGAGAGGGAGGTTTCAGAAGTGAGCCTCAAAAAGGAAAGAAAGTTTCCAGGATAGGTGTTTTTGCTGTTAAGGTGGAGGATCTCAGACAAGGGGAGTATGATCCCAAATCTTTTGAATATCTGTTGAGGTACA
>CALCUQ010000329.1 GCA_937906795.1 uncultured Bacteroidales bacterium
TACTTGTCCACCTTGTAAATATCAGGTGTTGTTTGAGAAATTTTATTAATTAACATGATAGATGAATGAATATTTAAGGTTAATAAAAAATATAATTGTTTAATTGAGTATTAATTATCTTTAAAAATGTTTCCAAATTTACATAACAATTTTTGTTTGAACAACATACAGAAAGTGATATGTTACATTAAAAGAATTACAAGAATTTGTTCCATTGCCAAGCATTATTCTCTTGCGAAGGAATGAGGCGACTAATCATTATTAGTCGCCTCCCTTAACTTCTACCCTATTGTTATTATTTTGTATGTGAAAAGAATTCCTTTAAAAGCTCTGGAGTACATTCTATTGCATCACCACCGTGTTTTTGGTCTGGACAGTATTTATATTTGATATTCACACCTTGTTTTACAAGTTCATCCACTTGTGTGGTACAGTCTCCTTCGCTTGCTGTACTAAAGAAATACATTGGAATGCTCACCTCTCTAGGGCTGGCACATGACATTGATATTGCTGCGGCAAATACATCCGGGTGCATTTGTGCATAATCCCAAGCACCTCTACCTCCGTCAGATGATCCTGTTACGTAAACTCTGTTTGTGTCAATAAGTCCCTTATCTGCATAATCATCAATAATGTGCTTCACATCATCATAGCAATCTATCCACTTGATAGTACCTGGTAGGTTTGCTTTATAGCATACAGGGAACAGAGCAATAGCTTTAATCCCGCTCTCTTTCAAATATTGCAAAATATATTCGTCTGCATCACAACAATCAAAATGATTTGGGTGATAGAAGATATCGTGTTTTGGACGATCATGCACCCCACCATGAAGCCAAAGCCATAAGATTGCTTTACCCGGCTTGTCTGCATTGACATAAACTACTTTGCATGGGACATTATAAGTAAATTCTCCTTCAGGTAAAACCACTTCACTTTTTTTATCGTTGCATTTGTTGTTGCCACACGCTACAAATAGCAACGCCACAGCTATTAAATAAAGATACCTCATAATAATTACGCAATTTTTATAATAAAACGGATTTAAGAATAATAGTCACTACAAAAAAAAGGCTCCAGAATGTATTCTGAAGCCCTTTTGTGACCCGCTTGGGGATCGAACCCAAGACCCACAGATTAAGAGTCTGTTGCTCTACCAGCTGAGCTAGCGAGTCATGCCCATTGGGACTGCAAATGTAGAAATTATTTCTACAATTTCAAATTATTAACTGTTTTTTTGTGCTTTTGTAGCTAAAATTTCAATTACTAAAACAATTGCAATACCCACAACTGCAAAAATTATAGAGTATACAATAAGCGATGGATGTCCTGTTATCTGCTCATAAGTAGTTGGAAGAGTAGGAAAATCAACACCTTCTACAACTGATGGATTTTTCCATGGCCACACTTTTAAAAGAGAACCAACCATAAATCCAGACAACAAAGCAATAGTTTGCATATAGAATTTTTTTAGCAACCAGCTCAAGAAATGTGAAAATGAAATTATACCCACACAAGCTCCTACAGCAAAAACAGCAAGCACAGGGATATTTAGTGTAGAAACAGCCTCCATTATAAATGCGTATTTACCAAGCAAAAGCAAAATAAAACTTCCAGAAATACCTGGTAAAATCATTGCACAAACTGCAATAGAGCCGCTTAGGAAAATAAACCAATACTCACTTGGAGTTTCAGCCGGACTTGCAAGGCAAATAAATGCAGCAATAGCAATTCCAAAAAGTAAAGAGATTATATTCTGTATATTCCATTTATCAATTCCTTTAAGGACATAAATAGCAGACGCCAAAATAAGGCCAAAGAAAAAACTCCAGATATGGATTGGATAGTTTACCAAAAGGAACTGCATAAGTTTTGCCAAAGAAAATACACTAATGAGAATTCCTGTTAACAGGCTAAACAAAAATGTTCCATTGATATGTTTCCAGAATTTATCAATCTTACCTGTAAAAAGTAATTTTAAAGCAGTACCATTTACAGACTTGATTGAATCTATAAGTTCCTGATATATACCCATCAGAAAAGCAATAGTACCACCACTCACTCCAGGGACAACATCTGCAGCTCCCATACATATTCCTTTGAAAGCTACAACTAAATAATGTATTAAATTCATATTATAATTTTTACTTGTTAAATCTACGTATATAATTCAAAAATTCTGTGTCGTTTGCCAAAACAGGATATGAATTAATTAATGTTTCAACAGCCTGCAATCTGTTATTTTTTTCTTCTGCCGACAAAGAGTCATTCAAAGAATCTTTTAGAAGAGACTTTGCTTTGTCGGGAAGACCAAGAAAAATATATGCCTCAGACAATGCAAAACGGGCAAGGACATCTTCATCTATTTGCATGAACCTCTCAAAAACCTCACTTGCCTCTTTGTAACGTTGCAGATTCATATAAACTACCCCCAGATTATATAAAGAAGATGAATTCTGGGGATTTAGTGCTATAGAATACTCAAAAGACTCAATTGCCTTGTCAAAATCCTTTATTCTGGCCTGAACTGTACCTATATTAAACCAGACATTATCATTAAAAGGGTCGCCATCCAAAAATTTATTGTAAGCCTCAATAGATTTTTGGGGCAAATCTACCTTGTCATAACAGAATGCAAGATCATTATACAGCTCATATGTAAGTCCATATTTGAAATCTATCTCATTAAAATAAAATATTCCCTCCTTAAAGTTCTGCACCTCAATACAATCCTGAGCCAAAGCATAAATTGAATCTCTGGTAAGATCATCAACTTTATCATCAGCAACCGCTTTAGCATAATACTCACGCGCTTTTTTAAAATCTTTTATAAAGATATATGCCCTTGCATAAAGAAAAAGAATCTGTCCAGAACCAGGAAAAGCACCATCATACTCATTAAGAAGAGTCAGAGCAGCCGAAACATTACCCTCAAGAATAAGAGAATCACAATAACGGACAAAAAACAAAGAAGAATATGGATATTTGTCAAATGCAACAGAACTCGCCACAAGAGCCTCCTTATCCAGGCCTTTATCAATAAGTTTGTCAATGATGTATTCAAACTCCTCTTCCGAAAAGTGAACATCAGCTACCTTATTACTTCTATAAGCATCTAAGAAAAGCTCTAAAGCCCTGCTAAATTCGCTACTCATCACACTCAATTGTCTGGCCACATTCAATTGCTTTCAAATAATGCAGCACCTGATTAAAGAAATCTTTATTTGACAAAACTGCTCCCCCCTCACCCAATAAAACCATATTGTTATGAATTATATTGGAATTTGTCATTCCAACCAGATAATTGATTTTAGAACCAATCACAATACAGTCCAAAGTAATATAGTCCATGGAATTGAAATTAAGGAACAAATCATATGAACAGGAGTAAAAATCCTGCAACACAACATCATCAGGCTCCATAAAAATAGAAATGTCCTTTTTATTAAGAACAGTAATATTGTTAAGATACTCAGCCGACAATCCCTTGCTGTCAAGAGCAATATCTATAAGCCCTTTCTTTTTCTGAACAACGGCACCAAAATAAGGAATACCAAGCCCTTTTAACCCTTCTATAATTTCAATTAATGAAACCGCACTCTGTGGTGACTCCACTTTGTATGCAAAGCCAATATTGGAAACATCTTTAAGATTTTTATATGATGCTTCCTTATTTGGCTTATATCTCTTAAGAGCCTTATTTCTAATATATTTACCTAAAAGACTGTACACACTCTCTCAAATTTATTGCAAAAATAGCAAAAATTGAGCCACCTCAATCGTATTTTGTAGTACATTTGTATATTCAAGCAAATTTTATGAGTAAAAAAGTAACCCCTACAACCTTAACCCAAATCTACAATGATTGTGTTAAGAAATTCAATAATCAGACAATCTTTTCAATAATTGGAGGAGAAAGCGTTACATATAAAGAATTTGGAGAAAGAGTTGAAAAGATTAAAGCATTATTCAACAATAATAAAATAAAACAAGGCTCTTTTATTGCCATATTGGGAAACAGCATGCCTAACTGGCCTGTTGCATATTTTGCAGCAACCACAACAAACAGAGTAGCTGTACCCCTATTACCGGATTTCACAGCTTTTGAGATTGCAAACATTTTGGAGCACTCTCAGGCTAAAGTTATAATCATTTCAAAAAAGCTTATATACAAGCTCACCGACAGTATAAGAAACAAACTAGATCTTATTATATGTATGGATACAATGGAACCCCTAAAAGTTCCATCGGACAATATTTTGGATGAGAACACAAGTACAACTGAGCAAACAGAGTTCTCTATTCCACAAGATCCTACACCAGAAGATCTTGCATCGTTAATTTATACATCGGGAACATCAGGCTCTTCTAAAGGGGTAATGCTTACACACGGGAACCTTACATCAAATGTACAACAGGCATTCCACATGTATCCGGTATATCCAGAAGACAGTTTCCTATCTATTCTGCCACTGTCCCATGCATACGAATGTACTATTGGTATGTTATACCCATTTGCATACGGTTCACCTGTTTACTACTTAAATGGAGCCCCTACCCCATCACTGCTTATGCCGGCTCTTGGAAAGGTAAAACCAACCATTATGCTTAGTGTTCCTCTGATTGTAGAAAAAATCTACAAAAACAAAGTTCGCCCAATGTTTACCAAAACCTGGACAATGCAGGTTTTATATTCAATTGGAATAATCAGAAGACTGCTTCACAGAATCGCCGGAAAGAAAATATATCAGATGTTTGGAGGCAGATTGAGATTCTTTGGTGTGGGAGGTGCAAAACTCGATGGTACAGTTGAACAGTTTTTAAGAGATGCAAAGTTCCCATACGCAATTGGATACGGATTAACTGAGTGCTCTCCTCTTATCGCAGGCCAAACAAAAGATATGGTATTTCAGGCAACCGGACATGCTTTGGTTGATATGGATGTAAAACTTATCAACCAGAATGAAAAGGGCATTGGAGAGATAGTATGTAAGGGGCCTAATATTATGAAAGGGTATTATAAAGACCCACAAAGAACAGAGAGTGCCTTTACAGAAGATGGCTATTACAGAACCAAAGATTTGGGAAAAATGACCAAAGATGGTTGTTTGTCTATAGTAGGAAGGGTTGACAATATGCTTATTGGACCTAACGGAGAAAATATATATCCAGAAGAGATAGAGTCAGTTATAAACGACAGTGATTTTGTTCTTGAATCTCTGGTAACAAAAAGAAAAGATCAGCTGGTTGCACTTATCCACTTTAATTACAGCCAGATTGCTGCACTTATAGACTGGAAAGAGGTAGATGCCCAAATTAGAAAAAACATTAATGAGCATTACGAGAAAATAACTGAAAAATATGAAGAGCTTTACAGCAAGTATGAAAAATGGAAAGAAGAGAAGGGCTATAAAGTAGAAAAAAGAGAAAAAGCTCCTAAAGAGAAAGTTATTCCACAAGAGGTAGTGGTTACATTTGAAGAAAAATTTGAAAAGGTTAAGAAAGAGTTGCTAATCTATGTAAACGAAAGGGTAAACAAGACATCAAAAATTACAGAAATAATTGAACAACAGGTTCCTTTCCAAAAAACAGCAACACAAAAAATAAAAAGGTACCTTTACAAATAAAACACAAGCCAGACATTATCAGTCGCGATTCTGAAATGTCTGGCTTTATATATATTATCGCTGCACATGCATGGTGCAACTTCCCAAAGCAAGATTAGTTGGCAAAAACAAGTTTACCATTTTCAACTCCAACACTTACTGTCTCATCTTTAACAATCTCTCCGCTAATTATTTTGGTTGCAAGTTCGTTTACAAGTTCTTTCTGCAACAATCTCTTGATTGGTCTTGCACCATAAGCAATATCATATCCCTTATTGGCAAGATAATCAACAGCCTCATTAGAGAATACAAGATTAACACCCTTTTCTTGCAACAGTTCAACAATCTGATTGATCTGAAGTTTTAATATACCTTTAACATCTTCCTTGCTTAAAGGTTCAAACATAATAACCTCATCAATCCTGTTAAGGAACTCCGGTCTCACACTGCGTTTAAGCAATTCCAGTACATTACTCTTGCATTGGTCAAGAATATCATCCTTATTGGTATCATTCAATCTTTGCATAGCATCCTGAATAATATCACTACCCACATTGCTGGTCATTATAAGGATTGTATTCTTAAAGTTAACGGTACGTCCTTTACCATCTGTAAGGCGTCCATCGTCCAAAACCTGTAAAAGTACATTAAACACATCTGGATGAGCCTTTTCAATTTCATCAAATAAAACCACCGAATAAGGATTACGGCGCCCCTTCTCACTGAGCTGACCGCCTTCATCAAACCCCACATACCCCGGTGGAGAACCTATCATCTTGGAAACGGAATGCCCCTCCATATACTCGGACATATCCACACGAATCATGGCATCCTCTGATCCAAACATTGCTTCTGCCAAAGCCTTGCTAAGTTCCGTTTTACCCACACCGGTAGGTCCCAAAAACAGGAAGGA
>CALCUQ010000330.1 GCA_937906795.1 uncultured Bacteroidales bacterium
CAAAGGCAAATATACATGCCATGAAGATAAAATACCTGTTTTATCACCTTTTGGGTTGCCCCAAGGGCAAGGAATGTTTCAATATCCTCTTTTTTGTCCAATATTAGCATTGCAAGGCAACTGAAAATGTTGATAGAAACAATAAGTATTACAAAAAATAGAATAATGTATACTATAATTTTTTCTGAATGAATTATTTTATTGAGAGTTTCATCCTGCTCAGCCTTGTCTTTTATAGAGATTCCTTCTGGAATAATTTCCCTAAGCTGTGAGTCATGTGTAGAGGAGTTGAAAGTAGAATCTTTGTATAATTCAACTTTTGTACATTCATTGGATTTATACCCTGCAAGTTCCTGTAATATATCAATTGGTACATATATGATCTCTTGCCCCTGTATCCCATTAACGGAAAAGATATCTTGCAGAAATACTTTGCTGTAATTAATGGATTCAATAGGATTGGATAGGGAGATGTTGGAGTTCTTATTTGGAAAATATAACTCTATTGGTGTATTGAGCGTTTTTCTTGCACCTAGTTTATATGCAAGGGATTGCTGCATTAGTGCCATAGGAATTTCACCATGGTACAAATAAGGCTCCTCTACACCTTTGGCAAGTGCAATAGTCTGATTGTTGCCATAATTTATGAATACATCTTCCTCAACAACAGGGTGCACCTGAGCAATATATTCAAGATCCATTACCTGTCTGTACCAAATGCTCTGCAGATCAAGAACTTTTCCTTTTGTTGGGGTAATAACATAATCGGCTTTGTAACTCTCCAAAATTCCTTTTATTGAGTTATCAAAGCCGTTATATACAGATAGAATGATTATTAGAGCCCCACTGCCCAAAGCAATACCAACTGCGCTAATAAGAGAAATAATGTTTATTACATTATGGCTCTTTTTGGCAATAGCATACCTTAGAGCAATATGAAAGGGTAGTTTCATCCCTATTTCTTTAATAATTCATCTATATGAGCCACGTAGTCAAGTGTGCTGTCGAGATTAAAAGCAATCTCAGGAACTATTCTAAGTTGTTTTCCTACAATTCTTCCAAGCTCACCTCTAATCTGTTTTACAGAATCCTGAAGTGTTGCCATAACAGATTCTGCCTTGTTTGATGGGAAAATACTCACAAAAACTTTGGCAAAAGACAAGTCTGGGCTAACCCTAACTTCGCTAACAGTAACCATGGCACCACCAAATGCTGCCATCCCTTTGCTTCTGATAATCTCAGCCAAGTCTTTCTGTAATTGTTTTCCAATCTTCTGCTGTCTTGTGCTTTCTCCTTCCATCTTAAACGAATTTTAAAATAAAGTAATTCTTCTTTCCTTTTTGTACCAGAATATATTTGTCATTGATAAGATTGTCTTTTGTAAGGCAACCGTCAACAGCTGTGAACTTTTCTTTGTTTATGCTAAGTCCGTTGGCTTGAATCATTTTTCTACACTCACCTTTAGAAGGGAAAATGTTTGATTCAACAGCCAGCATATCAATGATATTTGCTCCAAGCTTGTCTATGCTCAATTCATATTGGGGAACTCCATCAAAAACAGACAAGAAAGTCTGCTCATCCAATTTCTTTAGTGCATCTGCTGTTGAATTTCCAAACAACATATTTGAAGCCTCCACTGCTTTGTCATACTCTTGCTCACCATGAACCATAATGGTAATCTCTTTTGCAAGAAGTTTTTGCAAACCTCTCAAATGTGGCTCTTCTTTATGCTTGGCAATAGCCTCCTCAATTACCTCTTTGGGAAGCATAGTAAATATCTTAATGTATTTTTCTGCATCCTCATCGGCTACATTAAGCCAGAATTGG
>CALCUQ010000331.1 GCA_937906795.1 uncultured Bacteroidales bacterium
CTTACAAACAGGGAGAGAGTAATGTATTTGGGAATAGTTGCCTTGTTTACAATTTGTTGGGGATTTTTCCTAAGTAAGCTTAATTCTTTCTTCCCCGACATATTCCCAATGGCAAGGCAGCCATTTTTGGATGCGTTTGTCACATCATTCATCCTTTTGGCGCAATACCTGTCGGCACAAAAGAAACTTGACTGCTGGGGTTGCTGGATGGTAGTCAATACAACAAATATTGTTTTATATATAAGAGCCGGTTTGGCATTTATGCCTATAGTGGCAGCTGGTTACATAATTCTTGCGCTTTTTGGTTTTGCAATGTGGAAAAAGCAATACACAAGTGAGCTGGAAAAATAATTTGAGAATATGGAAAATTTAATTGAGATAAAAAATTTACATGCCAGTATTAATGGCAAGGAGATATTAAAAGGAATCAATCTTACAGTTAAACCTGGTGAGGTTCATGCCATTATGGGGCCAAATGGTTCTGGTAAAAGTACCCTTTCTGCTGTTTTGGCAGGAAAGGAAAGTTATGTTGTAACAGAGGGTAGCGTAACCTTTATGGGAAAGAACCTGTTGGAGATGAGCCCCGAGGAGAGATCATGGGCAGGTCTTTTCTTGGGATTCCAATATCCTATTGAGATTCCTGGAGTTACAAATGTAAACTTTATGAAGACTGCTGTTAATGAGCACAGAAAGCAAAATAATCTGCCTGCACTATCAGCTGCTGAATATTTGAAGTTAATGAGAGAGAAGCTGGCAATAGTGGAGATGGATCCTGCGTTCTCTTCCAGAGGTGTAAATGTGGGATTTTCTGGTGGAGAGAAAAAGAGGAATGAGATTTTCCAGATGGCAATGCTGGATCCTAAACTTGCAATTCTGGATGAGACAGACAGTGGCCTGGATGTAGATGCCCTTAGAATTGTTGCTACAGGTGTAACCAAACTTAAAAGGCCGGATAATGCAACAATTGTGATTACACACTACCAAAGATTGTTGGATTATATTGTTCCCGACATTGTACACGTTCTATACAAAGGAAAAATAATTAAGACTGCCGGCAAAGAATTGGCTTTGGATGTGGAGACCAAGGGCTATGACTGGTTAATTAAAGGGGAGTAGATTATGGACGGAAATTATATATACGCTCCTAATAATTGTGCGGGGAATTCTGGAGAAGAGTTCAGATGTCATGTGCCGTTGGAGAACACCAGCCAGAGATATGTGGTTGACGGGCAAGGTGATTTTAACGGACTGTCCCTTTCCAAAGGTGAGGTGATGGATGAACTTTTGCAGGTGATCCAGATAAGAAGCAAAGAGAGTGACAAACTGTTGGAGCATTCTTCAAATTACAATTTGGCGCCAGGCTCAATTGGAAAAGTGTTGTTGTGTTCTCATACTTTTTCAATGTGTCCATTCAATACACAAGAGCAGGTAAATGTCAAATTGGACAGTGGGGCATATCTGGATATGGTTATTATGCAAAATGAGCATAACCTTTCCAGCCATAAGACCTCTTTTAACATTAAGCTTGAGAGTGATGCAACATTGAACCTGTATATTATAACCCTTCATGGAGGAATGATTACAAATAATGTGGAGGTTGAGTTGAATGGCAAGGGGGCAAACTGCAATGTTAACGGGCTCTACCTTGCAGACAGCAACCAGAGAATCAACACTCAGGTAAATATATGGCATAATGTTCCACAATGCTTGAGTAACCAGTTGTTTAAAGGGGTTCTTGACGGTAATTCAAGAACTATGTTCTCCGGTAAAATTTATGTGGCAAAAGATGCTCAAAAGACAGAAGCTTATCAGGCCAACAATAATTTGCTTGTCTCAAAATCTGCAAAAGCATACACACAACCTCATCTTGAGATATATGCAGATGATGTAAAGTGTTCTCATGGAGCAACAGTTGGAAGTCTTGATGAAAATGAGTTGTTCTATATGAGATCGAGAGGTATTTCGCTCCCAGAAGCAAAGTTGTTACAACAACAGGCATTTGCCTATGCTGTACTTGATAAAATACCAAATGAGAAGTTGAGAGAGAGATTGAGTTTGATGGTAGAAAGCAGGCTTAGAGGGGAGTTCAGCGAGTGTGGAAATTGCAGCAGGCACTGCTGTGAGGAGGTTTTTACCTCTCCGAAAAAAAGTTTTCCGAATGGTTAGCCGGGAACCCAATCCTTACAATAAAATATATTCACAATAAAAAATAGAGTAACTTGCAACCAAATATCACCTTTATCAAAAGGGATATTTGGTTTCTTCTTTTTATGATTAACCTATAAAATAACCATATATATGTCTCAAAGCACCTATACCTATCAAGAGGCTTTAGTAGAAAGCACTCAATACTTTAAGGGGGATGAACTGGCTGCCTCCGTGTGGATTAACAAATATGCAATGAAAGATTCGTTTGGAGATATTTATGAGAAGTCTCCGGTTGATATGCATTGGCGTCTTGCAAATGAAATAGCAAGAATTGAACAGAAGTATCCAAATCCTATTTCT
>CALCUQ010000332.1 GCA_937906795.1 uncultured Bacteroidales bacterium
AGTGCAGGTTTCTCATATTTTGCATATAACAACTATGAGCTTGCAAGTGATAAAGAGATGGAGCAAATGCACTACATGGAGTGGTATAACTATGGTGCAGACAAAGCAAGCCGTTGGAATACTTCTTATGCAAGTTTGGATGAGTATGCTAAAGCAATAACTGAGAAATACTATCCAAAAAGAGATGAGAGCAAATACATCTACAAAGATTGGGAGGATGTTCTATTCCGTACAGGTATAGCTCAAAACTACGAGTATAACGTATCAGGTGGTAGTGATAAAGGCAAAATCTATGCTTCTATCGCTTATACAGACCAACAAGGTGTTGTTTCAATTGACAACTTGCAACGTTTCTCTTCAACTATCAATGGAGAGGCTAACATTGGTAAACATGTGAAAATTGGTGGTAGCATCCAATATTCATACCAATTCCAAGAAGGTCACCAAGAGGGTTCTTCAACAAAAGATAACCCATTCTTCATTTGGAAAGTTGTATTGAACCCAAGATGGCCATATGCATACAAATCTGATGGTTCTCTTTACCTAGAGCCTTGGAACTCTTCATTCTCAACAATTAACCCTGTTGCTTCATACAATGCACAAATCAATGATGCAAAACAAAACAGATTAATGTTGAAAGGTTATATTGATGTTAAGTTCACAGATTGGTTGACAGCTAAAACAATTCTAAGTAGTGACTGGCTATATGTTCACGACAGATTCGGTTGGTTGTATGGTCACCCTAACTACACAGCATATAGTGATGAGGGTGGTTATATGTCAGACAGACACAGAAACATCAACAGAATGGTTAGCTCTACAACTTTGAACTTTGACAAAACATTTGGTAAACACCATGTTTCTGCAATGTTAGGTTGGGAGGCTGAAAGCGAGAAATATCACCAAACACGCGTTGGTAAAATTGACTTCTCATACGCAGGTGCACAAGAGTCTATTCTAGGTACTGCATTTGAGGATGGTTATTCATACAGCAGAGAAGAGGGCTTGCTATCTCTATTGGGTAGTGTTAGCTACGATTTCGATGGCAAGTACTATTTGACCGGTACATATCGTAGAGATGGTTCATCTAGATTGGCTCCTGAGACAAGATGGGGTAACTTCTGGTCAGTATCAGGTTCTTGGAGATTCTCAAATGAGAAATTCTTGGAGAATGCAAAATGGTTGAACGATGGTAAATTAAGAGGATCATACGGTACTTCAGGTACTCTTCCTTCTGATTACTTTGGTTATATGGCAGTTTATGAATTCTCAGAGTATGGTGACGGTGGTGCAAGTTATCCTGGTAACTTGGCTAACTCAGATCTAACTTGGGAGAAGAATGAGAACTGGAACATTGGTTTGGACGCTACTATCTTTGATAGATATACTTTTGGTATTGAGTACTTTGAGAAGAAAACAACTGATTTGTTGTTGGATGCAAAAATCCCTAGTACAACAGGTTTCTCTTCTACACTAATGAACATTGGTGCTATGAAGAATAAAGGTTGGGAGTTGTCATTGAACGTTGATATTCTTAAGAAAAAAGATTGGGATTTATCAGTAGGTGTTAACTGGTCAACTATCGACAATACAGTATTGGCACTTTCTGAGGAGGGTGAGACTCAAATTTCAAGACCTCATATCTGGAAAGCAGGATATTGCTTCTACCAATATTATACTAGAAACTATCTAGGTGTTAACCCAGAAAACGGTGCTCCTATGTACTCAGAGGGTTCATACTATGAGAAAGGTGAGATCGTTGATCAAGACGTTGAGCTAAAAGATGGTACTATTGTTAAGAAAGGTGAGGCTATGCCTAAAGCTGGTTACAACTACGCTGCAACTACAAGACAAAATGCCAGCTCAATGATTCTTGAGGGTAAGACAGCTCTTCCTAAAGGTTATGGTGGATTTAATGTTAACCTAAGATGGAAAGACCTATCATTTGCAATGGCATGGTCATACAAATATGGTCACTATATTTGGGATAACGGTTTTGATGATTTCTGCGCTGACGGTTATTATACAACTCACAGAAATATTACTAAATCACAATTGGACGCTTGGACTGAGGATAATCCAAACGGTTCTATTCCACGAAGAGTAATGGACAACGACCAAGGTGGTTACTACGATTCATCAAGAGCATTGCAAAAAGGTGATTTCTTAAGACTTAAAAACTTGACAGTTTCTTATAACTTGCCTAAATCTGCAATGAGCAAACTTGGCGTATCAAATGCACGTGTATATGTTTCAGGTGCTAACTTGTTAACTTTTGCTGGAACTGAGGTTGATCCTGAGGTACAATCAAGTGGTTACTATAACTATAGTATGCCTTCTATGAGAACCTTCACTTTAGGTCTAGAGGTTAGTTTCTAATAAAAATTTAAATTAAAGTTATTATGAAAAAATTTATATTTAGCATAGTAATTGCAGCTGGGTTTCTACTAGGACTACCTTCATGTTCTGGTTTCCTTGATAAGGTTCCTACAGATTCAGTAGTTGCAGAGAGTGCTATGGCAACATTGGCAGATGCTGAGGTTGTAGTAAACGGTTTATATACAGGTCTTAAATATTATACTGTATACGGAACTTATATCCCATATATGGGTGATTTGCGTGCTGATAATATTTATCCTACCAATAACAGTGCTTCTGGTTATAAGTTGGCTTATGAGTCTGTTCAAAGTCCATACTTCTCAATGTGGCAATACTACTACATTACCCTTAACAAGGCTAACTCTCTAATTGAGAACATTCAAACTCTTGAGGTTGAGTCTAGTGAGGATATTGCAACCAAGAATGACATTCTTGGTCAGGCATATGCAGTTAGAGCTCTTTGCCACTTTGATATTGCAAGATTATATGGTATG
>CALCUQ010000333.1 GCA_937906795.1 uncultured Bacteroidales bacterium
GTTCTTTGTTAACTGCTCACGCAGGGTGCGGCTCCCGGCCTTCCGTCTTACACGGCCTCCGCCGGGCAACTGCAGTTGCCTTGTTATGGTTAACTGCTCACTCTTAATCAATCAATACATCCTCTTGCTTCCCAGATTGAGCCTTTTCTTTATGGCGTTCTTTCCCTGGTAGTAATACAGTACCAATGTATTACCCTTTTCTCCATAGAAAGTATTGAGTTCCAAATCTTTATCGTTTTGTGGAACAGGCTGGCAGAGGGCCAGTGAATAAACTTTGTCTGCCTTGTTGTACACTACAACAACAGTGTTGTGGCAGATGTCAAACATAGATACAACATACTGTCCTACAGTCTCTTTCTCTTTGTATTCCTTGAATCTGGCAGCAAGCTCAGAATTATCGGGAATAATGCCAAACTGCAGATTACCTGCATTTTGTGGGTTGTTCTCATACCACCATTGGATTGTCTCCTGGGTGCGGAAAAGTTCTTTATCGTATGGCTTCAGGGTCTCCATACCTTTCAGCTGCCTGAGCAGATATGCCTGCTGCGGGTTGGCCATAAGTCCGCTCTGGGCAGACTCCATAGTGCTGCCGTAGAGGGTGCCGTTCTCCATTCTGCCGCTGAAAAGGACATTGTAGATGGAGTTGTCATCCAATGAGTAGAGATTGGCTGCAAGTTCACAGTTGTTGTTGGGAATCCTGCTCCTTTTGTCTGCCTTGCTGCTGCTGTTGGTATAGCAGAAAGAGAGGTGCTGTGCCCCGTTTATTGTTACTGCCTCAGCGCCTGGAAGCAATGCAAACTCCTCAAGCTCTGAATCGTTGGTGTAAATCTGCTCCTGGAGTGTATTTGAAACCTCCCAATTGCCGCCATTCTGGGAAATTACAGCAAGCTTATAATAGCCCCCTTCCGGTGCAAGCACTGCAACCACATTCTCCCTGTTGCGGTTCTTCACCCCTTTTGCTGCAAGAATCTTCTCCCTCTGCAATCCGGCTCCATGGGCAATCTCCATAGCCTGGGCATCATCAATTCCGCTCCTGTTAAGCTCTGAAATCCTGCTGTTTGCCTGGGCACGGAAATAAGATTTGGGATTCTGCTCCACAAACGAGATATATGCAGTAACATCATCTGCGTCCAAAGCATTGAACACAATGGAATCCTTCAACCTCTGGATTTTTGGGGCATAGGCGGATTGGGGGAACTTTGCCAGAAAAAATATGAAAAGTTGGAAAAATATTTCTCTCATAAAGTTCTGTATGA
>CALCUQ010000334.1 GCA_937906795.1 uncultured Bacteroidales bacterium
TTGCCAGGTAGTTGTTGTTTTTCTTATAGATGTTGTCATCATCATAGTATCCTTGTGATGCCAAAAATGCTCCTGCACATGTTCCAAGATACGATCCTCCCGCAGCAACAAACTGTCTTATTGCTTCTCTTCCTTTTTCGCCTAATGATCTTCCGTGAGATCCGGCAAGACCACCATTAACATATATCATTCTAAAGCGGGGAGCTCCGTCGGGATAAAGAAGAGCCCCATTTGTGTCCTCTTCCCATCCGGCAAAGCATCTTTGCTGCATAAGGGTATCTCTTAAAGTATTCTGGGTTCTTAAAAATACTTCATAACTTGTTTGCAGATGGCATGCGGCAGCCAGGTATTTGCGGTCATATAATTGGATACCGCTGTCCATTAGCAGGTCTTTATAAAAGCCGTTGCGGTTACTGCTGTTTTCTCTTGGCCTTACAATATCTCTTGATGCAACAGTATTATGGGGTTGAGAGTCAAATTCAACTTTAATGGAGTATGGAACTCCGTTAAGAACTTCCCTTCCTTTTGTGTATTGTGTTCCATATTTGCCTTCTGATGTTTCAACGGTATTTTCGCATCTTACAGATACATACCATTTTCCGGCCTGAGGTTTTTCAATTACAAGTTCTTTGGTGCAACCCTCACTTACATTTTTGATATCAGTATTCTGATGATATGCAAATTCGCGGGGCTTTGCCATAAGTGAAAGCTGGAAATGTTCATAATCCTTGTACCCTTTTATAGATATTATAGCGCGGCCTGTTGCCGGGGGAATATTAATGGTAAAGTGGTGGTATTGCAAATCGCCAATTCTGATTAAAGAAGAATCCTTTGCACCAGTTTTTTTATTAACTTCTATTGTCTGACCAGCCTCCAACTCTCTTTTTATGGTTGGCTCAGGGGTTGATTCCAGAGCTTTTCGAATAGCATCCAAATAAGGCAATTCTATGATAGCTCCCCCATTATCAGCGAATTTTTTGATGTTTGCTCTCCCTGCTAAAGTAAGAGAATTCATGTGTTTCTCCTTATCTCCGGAACAGATGTACAATATTCTAAAGCGGGGAGCTCCGTCGGGATAAAGAAGAACACCATTTGTGTCCCAAGGATTTGAACAAATCATCTCCTTCTGCACAATAGTGTCCATTATTGTTGGCTTTCCCAATAATTGTGAGGCAGATATAAGCCGTTCAAATTCAAGATCCAAAAACCTTGCCTGAGGAAGATCAACTTCCCCAGTAAGGTTTATGCCACAATCCAGAAAAATCTCTTTATAATAATTGTTCCCTCTAAAGTTCAGGTTTTGTGCTATTGAAAATACAGGCAATAAACTTAAAATGGATATTATAAAAAAATTTACAGGCTTATTTAGGATCATAATCTAGTCGTTATTCATTTGTTTTATATCTATCTCTTCTTTTTGAGAATCTCCAATGAGATATTCGCAGAAGTGGTCAGCCATTCTCCAGAAGAAATATTCAGTCATGTTTCCAAAGCCATGTCTTTGCCCTGGAAGAATAAGCATCTGGAATCTCTTGTTTGCTTTAATAAGTGCATCTACCACTCTAAGAGTGTTGCCCGGGTGTACATTATTGTCAATATCTCCATGAACCAGCAACAGGTTACCTTTAAGATTTTTTGCAAGTTGCTGATTGGTATTGATACTATATTTGAATGTAGTGTCACCTTTTTCTGAAACCTCTTCCAAAACACCATGGTGCTGTTCACTCCACCAGCGGTTGTAAATGCTGTTGTCATGGTTACCTGCACAAGATACAGCTGCTTTAAAGAAATCTGGATATTTAAGGATTGCAGCGGTAGACATAAATCCGCCACCAGAGTGTCCATGAATACCAACTTTGTTGCCATCTATATATTTGTGTCTTGCAGCAAGTTGCTGTACTGTAACCTTTTTGTCTTCCAATCCGTAATCTCTTAAATTGCCATATCCAAAATTATGGTACCATTTGGAACGGTTAGGATGGCCTCCTCTGTTACCTACAGTTACCACTACAAAGCCAAGTTGGGCAAGTCTGTCAACTCTGTCCATCCCTTTTGTCCACGACGAATTATTGGCTTCTGTTTGAGGACCAGGATAAACGTACTCTATAATTGGGTATAATTTGGTTGAGTCAAAATCAAATGGCTTGTACATTACGCCATACAAATCTGTAACTCCATCGCCAGCCTTTACTGTAAAAATCTCCGGGAACTTATATCCTCTGGCAATAAGTTGGCTAAGATCAGCTGTCTCCAATTCCATAATCTTGCGGCCAGTGTTGTCGTATAGAGATGTTTTAGGAGTACAGTCTACTCTTGAATAATTGTTTACAAAGTATTTGTTATTATCGCAAGCACTTATTTTATTGTCAAAATTACCTTTGTTCAACAGTTTTACATTTGTGCCATCGAGATTTGCACTATACAAGTACATGTAGTATGGGTTGATACCCTTCTCTTTTCCACATGCAGTAAAATACACTACTCTCTTTGCCTGGTCTATTCCTACAACTTCCTCTACATGGAACTCACCTTTTGTAATCTGATTTTTTAATGTGCCATCTGCAGAGTACAGGTACAAGTGTGCCCAACCATCTCTTTCTGACCAATGGACAAACTCAGTGCCGTTATTGAAAAATTCAAAGTTTCTTGTTTCTACGTATGTGTTAAGTCTCTCTTCCAGGATAACTTTTACCTCTCCTGTTTCAACATCTACACTACATAGATCAACTCTTTTCTGGTCTCTGCTTTGTCTTGTAAAATAAAATTTGCTGTTGTCACCAAGCCACTTTGCAGGGATATATTTTTCGTATATGTCTTTGTTCTTGTATGGAGCTCTTTCTATGCTTACAGACTGGTCCTTAAATGCATCTATGTTAATTTCTTTAGAGCTCTTGTTTTCAAAATCAAACAGATATAAATGAGCCTTAGGGCCAGGTTCGCCAGGCATCTGATATTTGTAACCCTCAAGTTTAGGTCTTGGGTTGGCAAGGACATCAATAACCCACAACTCTTTTACCTTGCTAAGATCACTTCTTACAATAGCAAAATGTTTTGAGTCTGCAGACCAGCTTGCATAGCATGATACTCTTTTGGTAGTATCTTCTTCGTTATTTCCACCGTATAAACCTCTGCCTGCATAAGGAAACTCTTTTGAGCCATCTTTTGTAAGCTGATGTTCAACAATGGTAGAATCCTTTTCGTTTTCCATAGCTTTTTTAAGGCTCTCAATATCCATATACCACAAATTGTAGTTCTTGCCATATATGGCATATTTGCCATTAGGGGCAATGTTTGCCCATCTTGGGTAATTCTTCTCTTTCTCTGTTTCTGTGATATCTGAAAGGGTATTCTGGGCAATATCCCATTTGAAACGGAAAACTTTATTCTCTTTTGCAGGTTTTCCCCCTTTTTTAGGTTTCTCACCTGGTTTTGGTTTTTTGTCAACCTTTATAGAGGTTCTTATCTCAAACTCAAAATACTTGTCGTCTACCAGTTTAAGGTTTGAAATAGGAAGATGCTGTGCATCAAAAGGGTCTTTTGTAATAGATGAGATTTTAGCTGCAAGCTCTCCCATATCCCATATCTCCTTTTTAGTTGCAGCCAATGGGTCAACAATGTAATATCTGGTGCCGGCAGTTGTTTTGTATGAATACCAGAATTTGTCTGAATTTTTAAACCAGTTTGGTCTTACACTGGTAGAAAATACCATTGATGCCACTTTCTTTGCAGAGAAACGTTCTGCAAGATCATAATTGGCCTTGGTAATTGGTGTCTGTTGTGCGTAGGCAAATGAGCATATTGCCAAAAACGCAACCAAAATTAATTTTTTCATATATTTTATCTTATTTTTCTGTCCCATTCGCCCACTTCCATATCAAAGATTCTTCCGTTTTCAATCTTAAATCTAAGAGCGGTCCTAACCTGGTGGAATCCTTCAATGCCAGCAGCTCCGGGGTTTATGGTAAGTACATTGTACTTGGTATCATTTATTATTTTTAAAATATGCGAGTGTCCGCAAACAAAAATATTTGGCAAATGGGCATTTATAAGTTGGAATGCTTTGTAGTCATATCTGCCGGGATATCCCCCAATGTGCATCATAAGCACTCTCATTCCCTCTATCTCAAAAAACTGAGTGTAAGGGTGAACATCTCTTACATCGTAACCGTCACAATTGCCATATACCCCCACAAGAGGCTTGAATCTGGCAATTTTGTCTGCGGTTTCAATATTTCCAAAGTCCCCAGCATGCCAAATCTGGTCTACAGGTTCAAGGAATGAGCGCAGTTTGTCATCAAAAAAGCCGTGGGTATCAGATATTAAGCCTATGTATGCCATCTGTTTGGGTTATACTGTTATACTAAAGTTTTATAATTATTTTCTTTTTGTACAAGAACATTGCCATAAGGACAAATACTGTAACAAATACAAGGGCATAAATTAGAGATGACAACTCGTTGTTTTCCCCCACAATTGCAACGCATACATTATTGTAAAACCATGAAAGCACGCTCCAGGTTTTCTCTTTTTCTGTGCCGTCTGCCAATACAACAACAGATTTCCATTTGATTATCTGTCCAAGAATCTTGGCAAACAAACCAGCCATTACAAAAGCAAACAATGGATTCATACCCATAGCTTTAAATGGAGTAAAAATTTTCTCTTTTCCTTTAATGTCAATAAGATAGATAAAGAAGGCAAGCATTACAATGCTCCATCCGCCGGCATATAGCACATAAGAACCTGTCCATAATCCTTTAATGATAGGGTAGCAGATACTCCATACCAGACCTGCAGCTATACAGCATAGTCCAATAGTGTATAACTGAGCCACAACATTAATTTTTTCTTTTCCTTCTCTAATCATGTTGCCTATAATGTATCCAAGCAATAGTGTGCATGCTCCCGACAAAGCTCCAAGCAGTCCTTCGGGATCAAAAGGGATACCAAATCCTTTGTAGATATGGTTCTCGCCAAAAACAGCAAGGTCAATTATATCTGCATTCTGTCCGGCAAGAGAAAATGCACCGGCAGCACCATTTACAAGCTCTGCAGATTTATCACCTATTACATACAGAATAAGCCAGTGCAAAACCATTAGAACAGCCATTGCTGGTATAATTTTCTTGGCACGTCCAAGCCATAATGCTATAAATCCACCTAAAACATAACACATTGCAATTCTTTGCAATACACCAACAATTCTAACATGCTCCCATCTGTATACAAAATTTTCCCAGAAAGAAAGTTCGGGGTTTGGAGAAGTGGGATAGAAAGGGAATGCATTAAGAGCCAGACCTACCAGGAATATAAGGGCTCCTCTTTTGAATAATTTGGTTACACTCTCTTTACTCAATGATTCACTATATTTGGAGAATGAGAAAGCCATTGCGGCACCTACAATGAACAAAAAGAACGGAAATACCAAATCTGTAGGGGTGCATCCTGCCCATGCTGCATGTTTAAGAGGGGGGAATATGTGACCCCAGGATCCTGGATTATTTACAAGAATCATCCCTGTTACTGTCATTCCTCTAAGTACATCCAGGGCTACGTAGCGTGTGTTTTTTACTTGTGTCATATTTATAGTTTTATTAATTTTATCGGCGATTAAAAATATAAAGGCAAAATTAAATCTTTTTGTTGATATATTTGACCAAAATTCAGTTATATGGAGCTTTTTTATTCTAATAGTTTTTTGAATGGTTTATGTACTCTGGACCAGCAGGAGAGTACACATTGTGCCAAAGTTCTAAGACATGTGCAAGGTGATATAATCAATGTGATAGATGGGCTGGGGAGTCTTTATGAATGCAGGATTGAAAAATTGGGTAAAGAGGTGTTGTGTAGTGTGATATCGCAGCAGCAAGGGTTTGGTTCACATCCATATAACCTTACAATGGCAGTGTGTCCAACCAAAAACATAGACAGGTATGAATGGTTTTTGGAGAAGGCCACAGAGATGGGAGTTGACAGGATAGTACCTGTAATAGGGGAGCACTCAGAAAGGAAAATTGTTAAGCTGGAAAGACTGGAGAAAATTTTGGTTTCAGCTGCCAAGCAATCTCTCAAAGGGGCAATACCGGTGTTGGAAGAGCCTGTGCAGGTGAAGGATTTTATTAAAAAAGGAGATTTTTCTGCAAAAGCAGTAAAACTTATAGCATATTGTTCAGAAGGTGAGAAAGTTTCTTTAAAACAGATATTGGGCAACATAGAAAAAAATGAATCTGCCACCTGCAACAAGGAGGCAGAAATCATTATTCTCATCGGTCCTG
>CALCUQ010000335.1 GCA_937906795.1 uncultured Bacteroidales bacterium
ATTATTGGACGTACTATAAGCATAGACCAATTGTTTGAACAGGAGGGTTTTGACGCGGTATTTATTGGAACAGGTGCAGGTCTTCCTAAGTTTATGAATATCCCAGGTGAGAATCTTAATGGTGTTGTATCTGCCAATGAGTTCCTTACAAGAAGCAATCTTATGAAAGCATATAAGGCAGATTCCAGAACTCCTATATATGTTGGCAGTAAAGTATGCGTTGTTGGAGGTGGAAATGTTGCCATGGATGCGGCCAGAACTGCCCTTAGGTTGGGAGCGGAGGTTACTGTTGTTTATAGAAGAACAGAAAAGGAGTTGCCAGCCAGAGTAGAGGAGGTGCATCATGCTCAAGAAGAAGGTATCAAATTTCAAATGCTGACAAATCCTGTTGAGGTTATAGGAGATGAAAAAGGATGGGTTAAAGCTCTAAAATGTGAGCAGATGGAACTTGGAGAGCCTGATGAGAGTGGAAGAAGGTCTCCAATAGCTATACCTGATTCTTTTATTGAAATTGAAACAGATGTTGTTATTATGGCATTGGGAACAATGACAAATCCATTCCTTACAACAGTAACCCCAGGATTGGATAAAAACAGAAGGGGTGGTATTGTCGCCGACGAAAATGGTGTAACAACAAAAGAAGGGGTGTTTGCAGGAGGAGATGCAGTGACAGGTGCAGCCACTGTGATTTTGGCAATGGGTGCCGGAAGGAAAGCTGCCCAATCTATTAATGAATATTTAAGAAACAAATAACATGGCTCAGAAACCAAGCATACCAAAGGGGACCAGAGATTTTGGACCTGCTGAGATGGCAGGGAGAAATTATATTTTTGATACAATAAGATCGGTATTCAAAAAATATGGATTTAATCCATTAGAAACACCTTCAATGGAAAATTTATCTACTTTGTTGGGTAAATATGGCGATGAAGGGGATAAATTATTATTCAAGATTCTTAATTCGGGCGATGCGTTTGCAAAGGTAGATGCAGCTGAGTTGTCCAATAGCAATGCTTTGTCGGTGAAGGTGTGCGAAAAAGGTCTCAGATATGATCTTACAGTACCTTTTGCAAGATATGTGGTTCAGCATCAGAATGAGTTGGTTTTTCCATTCAAAAGATACCAGATTCAACCTGTATGGCGTGCAGACCGCCCTCAAAAAGGCAGATACAGAGAGTTTTACCAGTGCGATGTAGATGTTATTGGCAGTAAATCTCTTATTAATGAACTGGAACTAGTGCAGATTGTAGATGAGGTATTTGGAAAGTTTGGCATAAATGTCTGCATTAAAATTAACAACAGAAAAGTGCTTCAGGGTTTGGCAGAGGTTATTGGTTTTCCCGACAAACTTGTGGACATTACAGTTGCTATTGATAAAATAGACAAGATTGGTCTGGATGCTGTAAAAGCTGAATTGGCTGAGCGCGGAATAGATGAAAAAGGTATTTCTACCATTGAGCCTGTACTATTATTGCAAGGCACAACAGCAGAAAAACTTTCTACAATGAGAGGAATATTGGCTTCAAGTCAAGCTGGTCTTAAAGGTGTTGACGAGTTGGAGGAGTTATTTGGCTATATCAATGCTGCAGGAATAAGTCAGGAGGTTGAAATAGATCTTTCTTTGGCCAGAGGACTAAATTACTATACAGGAGCCATTTTTGAAGTTAAAGCTAAAGATTTTGCAATAGGCAGTATTTGTGGAGGTGGAAGGTATGATGACCTTACCGGAATCTTTGGGTTGCCAAATATGAGTGGCGTGGGAATCTCTTTTGGTGCAGACAGAATTTATGATGTTTTGCAAGGTCTTGACAAATTCCCTAAAGATGCAATTATAGGCACACAAATCCTGTTCTCTAATATGGGAGCTGCAGAGGTTGCATATTCTTTACCCATTATAACTGAACTTAGGAAGCAAGGATATAATTGTGAGATTTATCCCGACAATACAAAGCTTAAAAAACAGTTTGACTACGCAACAAAGAAGAATATCCCTTATTTTGCAATTGTAGGTGCAGAAGAGATTGAAAAAAATGTTGTGAATATCAAGAATTTAGAAACAGGCGAGCAAAAAGTTTACCAAAAAGACCAAATAAAATTTGCATAATAAAAAAATTAGCCCTACTTTTGCAGTCCAATTAGGAAATAAACCCTTAGGGGAAAGACATACATCGCGGAGTAGAGCAGTTGGTAGCTCGTCGGGCTCATAACCCGGAGGTCGTAGGTTCGAGTCCTGCCTCCGCTACTACAAAGGACAAATCGCAAGGTTTGTCCTTTTTTTATATGCTCCCAAGGTAAAATAATTTTATTAATTGCATTTTATGAGAGTATTGATTTTATGTACAGGCAATAGTTGCCGTAGCCAAATGGCACACGGCTTCTTGCAATCGTTTGACAAAAGTCTGGAAGTTCATTCAGCTGGAACAAACCCTGCAACGCATGTACATCCCCTGGCTGTTCAGGTTATGGCCGAGGTGGGTATTGACATATCTGCACATACACCAAAAAATGTGGAAATATATCTCAATCAAGAGTGGGACTATGTAATAACCGTTTGTGGTGGAGCAAATGAAACCTGCCCTATGTTTACTGGAAAGGTTGGGAAGCGACTGCACATTGGATTTGATGACCCTGCAATCTCAACGGACATAAATGAGTTCCGTAGAGTAAGAGATGAGATAAAGAGAGAATTTGTAAAAATAAAATAACTATCAAACCCTGACTAAAAATCAGGGTTTTTTTGGAACTGTCGAAAGTCTAAAGTCGAAGGTCAAAACAGCTACCACCTTGCTTGTAGTCTTGTTGACCCGTTGACTTGTAGTCTTAAAACCGTCGGCTACCGCCCTACTTGTGGTCTCGTTGACTCGTGGTCTCGTAGTCTTAAAACAACCGGCTACCGCCCTGCTCAATGCTCATAACTCAAAGCCCAAAATTGTCCTGCGAATCCCAAACCCTCATACTTACGACCCAAAAGTGCCATAGTTTCGACCCGTAACTCCCATACTTACGACCCGTAAACCACATGGTTTTTAGTTGGAGACTACAAGTCCACAAGACTACTAGACTACGAGTGCTTTTCATTGTCGAAAGACTTT
>CALCUQ010000336.1 GCA_937906795.1 uncultured Bacteroidales bacterium
TGCACTTTCTGAGCCAGGAGAGCAGCAGGTTTCAAGACCTTGGATCAGAACTGAGGGATACAGCTTCTACCAGTACAGACTAAGGGATTGTTTGGGTATTGCACAGGAGGACTTCGTTGACCTTTATGGCAAGACTATCAAAGCCGGTGACCACTACTTTGCTGAGGGTTCATACTATGAGAAAGGTGACATTGCTGACCAGTACATTCTCCTCAAAGACGGTACTGAGGTTCAGGAGGGTCAGACAGTTCCTAAATCAGGTTACAACTTTGCCCCTACAAGAAGAAATACTGCATCTTCTATGATCCTTGAGGGCAAATCTGCACTTCCTAAAGGTTTTGGTGGTTTCAATGTTGACCTAAGATGGAAAGACCTTTCATTCTCAATGGCTTGGTCTTACAAATATGGCCACTATATCTTTGACAACTGTACAGATGACTTCTTCTCAGATGGTTATTTGACATATTATAGAAACATTGTGAAAGAGCAGGTAGACTGCTGGACTCCAGAGAACAAGGATGCAAAATATCCTAAACGTATTGCCAGCAACAGCCAGTCTGGTAACTACTATCACTCAGACAACTTCCTGTTCAAAGGTGACTATTTGAGACTTAAGAATGCAACAGTTTCTTATAATCTTCCTAAGACATTTGTAAGCAAAGCCGGCATTACCAATGCACGTGTATATGTTGCAGGTGCAAACTTGCTTACTTTCTCAGGCCTTCACGTAGATCCTGAGATCCAGCAGAGCGGTTACTACAACATGGGTATGCCAGCTATGAGAACCGTAACATTTGGTGTTGAGGTAAGTTTCTAATAATTGAAGAATATAATTTGATATGAAAAGATTTATTTACAATATAGCAATTGCCGCAGGTGTTGTGTTGGGCATGTCTTCATGCGAGGGCTTCCTTGACAAAGTGCCTACTGATTCAGTTGTTGCTGAGAGTGCAATGGTTACTATGGCTGATGCCAAAGTGGCGGCAAATGGTCTTTATACAGACTTGAAATACTACAACATGTATGGTACATACATGGTTTGTTTGGGAGATATGAGAGGTGACAACCTTTATCCAAGGGAGCTCAACGGTTCATTCAACTCTTTCTATATCCATAACTTCTCGGCTTCACAGACCAACTATTTCGGTTTGTGGCAGAACTACTACAACATTATAATGAAAGCAAGTACTTTCATTGCGAATGTTAACTCAATTCCAGTGGAGAACTCTTCTGATGAGGCTGTAAGGGATGACCTTATGGGCCAGGCTTATGCAGTAAGGGCTCTTTGCTACTTCGACTTGGCAAGATTGTACGGCTATCCATATTTGAAGGACAATGGTGCTTCACTTGGTGCAGTTATCCTTGACCACTCAAATGAGAAACAGGGTATTGTTTCTCCAGAGGAGGCAAAAGAGATG
>CALCUQ010000337.1 GCA_937906795.1 uncultured Bacteroidales bacterium
TTTGAGCTCTTTGCTTAATCTTGTATATTTTTTCTACTGCCTGGGCATTTGTGGCATCGCATCCCAATCCCCATATTGTATCTGTGGGATAAAGGATAATACCCCCTTCCTTTAAAACTTTGATTGCTTCTTCAATTTGCTTGTTCATAATCTTCTCTACTAAATTATTACAATTGCACTAACAGGATAATGGTCAGATAACCCAATCTTGTGAGTGGTGTGGTTTATACATTCGTATTGGGATGGATATAATATATAATCAATTCTCAGCAGTGGCCATATTGGGGCAAATGTTGCACCAAACCCTTTTCCTCCCTCCAGAAAACTGTCTTCTCTGCCGTTGCACAGCCTGTTATATGTGTATGACATAGGAGTGTCATTAAAATCTCCGCAAATAATTGAGGGGAGACTGCTGTTGTTTATGGTGGTAAGTATCTGGTCTACCTGATCTGTCCTTTTTATAAAGGTCCCCAACATCTTTTCATGAGTTTCAACTATGTCATTCTTTATTTGTGATGTTGTAAGATCTTTTGTGTTCCACAGTTTTTGTATAAGGGCGGAGAATGATACGTTGTAGGATTCCAGATGATTGTTGTATACCCTTATTTGCCTGCCATAATGGTCTATATCTGCGTAAATGGAGAGGTTGGTACTATGTTTGAAACTTATATGTCCGCTGTTTACAATTGGGAATTTGCTAAGTATGATATTGCCAAAATACTTCCCTCCCTTTATCTTGAACATATGGTGGGTGCGGTATTTGTACTGGCTGAACAGTGTGTCGGCCTGGGCAATGTTTTCTACCAGAAACTCCTGGAGGCATATTATGTCGGGATTAACATTGGTAAAATGTTCCTTGAACTCATTTTTGCACCACTCCCTTTCTCCTTCCTTACTGTATCCTCTTTCTTCTTTTTTGGTTGCACCGGAAAACATTCCTACATTGCAACTCTCAATGGTAATTTTAATTCCTTCTCTTTCAATCTCCTTATCGAATCCCAGATTATAGAATCTTTCTGCATACAGCAGTGACGGAACGAGTGCAAAAAATGGAATCCAGGCACTTTTGCTTCTTCTGAGTAAGGCTATTACAAGCAAAATCAGATTTATTGCCACAATAGGGATAAAGTACAGCCCAAAGAACAGCGGGATGTTGAACTTTGCAGGATTTATATATACTGCACTATATGACAGAAGCATGGCAAAGCCACAAACAATAAGAATTGTTCTGAAAAGTGCTCTGAAAACAAATGGAGATTTTTTTCTCTCACTCATGCTAGTAGTACATTCTGTTGTTTTTCTTCCAGTATACGATTAGGAAATAACCAAAAATCATACCTCCCAAATGGGCAAAGTGTGCAACATTTCCACCTCTTCCACTTAATCCTAAAAGAAGTTCCAATGCTCCAAAAATTATAACAAACCATTTTGCTTTTAGTGCAACAGGGGGGAATAAAAGTTGCATTATATTGTTAGGGAACAACATACCATAAGCAAGCAAAAGTCCGTATATGGCTCCAGATGCTCCAACTGTTGGGGTAAGCAGTACAGATTGGATTCCAGCAAAATTACCATCCTGAACATAGCCTTGTAACTGAAGGTACATTACTCCAAGATGTAAAAATGCAGCACCCAGTCCTGTTACAAAATAGTAAAACAGGAATTTTTAATTCCTGTTTTTTTGCGCTCATTTTACTATTATTTTTTATAAGATCGTTATTATTAGATATTCTTGCCATTAGTATTAATATTAATATAACCAATATAATATATATGATTATTTGACTTTCAAATATTTTCATTTTATCACCCTTATTATAAATAAATTATATCATAATTTGTATAATTGTTGTTACATATATTGACAAGTGTATTTGATACACATATAATGGTTTGTTTTTTTCTAATAATATATTTCTATAGTCAAAATCAGGTGCATAAATTCTATCTGCAAGAAAACGTTTATCTGAATT
>CALCUQ010000338.1 GCA_937906795.1 uncultured Bacteroidales bacterium
ATATTTTGTAAATTGCACAGTATAAATCCAAATGAAATCTATATGAAACGTCTTCTTATACTGTTTATATCTTTCTTTGTGGCGTCACAACTTTATCCATGTACCAATCTTCTTGTGTCAAAGGGGGCAAGCAAAGATGGCTCTGTTATGGTCAGTTATGCAGCCGATTCCCATACAAGATACGGAACTCTTGTGCATTTGCCAAGGGGAAGCCATAAACTAGGAGAGATGATTCAGGTGCGGGAGTGGGGAAAAGAGAGATTCCTTGGATATATTCCGCAAGTTTCATATACCTATAATGTAATAGGCAATATGAATGAACACCAGCTCCTTATTGGAGAATCTACCTGGGGCGGACTGCCAGAGCTTATTGATACCACAGCAATTCTGGATTATGGTTCACTTATATATATTACTTTGCAAAGGGCAAAAACAGCACGCCAGGCCATAGAAGTTTTTACCGCTTTGGCAGATGAGTATGGGTATGCTTCAAGTGGAGAGTCTATCTCATTTGCAGATCCAAATGAGGTTTGGTTTATGGATATAATTGCACGTAAACCTATATATGAGAATGGGAAAAATTTGAATAAGGGGGCCGTTTGGGTTGCTGTCCGTATTCCCGACGGAAATATTTCTGCTCACGCAAACTGTGCAAGAATAACAACTTTCCCAAAGAATGACCCTGATAATTGCATGTATGCAAAAGATGTCATTTCCCATGCCAGAGACAATGGCCTTTATAACGGAACAGATGAGCAGTTCAGTTTCGCCGACACATATTGTCCTTTGGATTTGTCGGCTATGAGAGCATGTGAAGCAAGGGTATGGAGTTTCTTTAGAAAACATGGTAAGGAGGATATGGACAAATATCTCGATTTTGTAAGAGGGGACAATCCTAAAAACAGACTGCCTCTTTATGTTCCTGTTAAAGAGAAGTTGAGTGTAAAGGATGTGGCCGATATGATGAGGGACCATTATGAAGGGACAGAGTTTGATATGACCAAAGGAATTTCTGCCGGAGGACACGAAATACCATACAGATGGAGACCTTCAAACTTTGAGATTGATGGAAAATCGGGAATGCACGAAAGGGCAATTGCAACACAACAGACCGGATTCTGGTTTGTTGGACAGTGCAGAGGGTGGTTGCCAAATCATATAGGTGGATTGTTCTGGTTTGCAGTTGATGATGCCGCAACCTCTGCTCTATCTCCATTCTATGCTTGCTCCAACCGGATTTCGTGGCATTATTCATTAGGGAATGGAAGTATGATAGAATATTCTCCAACTTCTATGTTCTGGTTGCAGAACAGGGTAGCCCAGTTTGCCTACTTGAGATATAACCAGATAGGGAAGGAGGTTAGAGAGAATGTTGATTCTCATGAGTGGCAGATGATTGAAAAAGTAGCCCAGGCAGATAGTGTTGCCATGCAAGCCGCTGGAGTTGAGCAGTCAATAGATTTTCTTACGCAGTTTTCTGTGCAGCAGGCAGATGCTCTTTTTGAAAAATGGAAAGCATTGGATGAGTATTTGCTTGTAAAATTCATTGATGGTAATATCAAAAGGCAGAATCCCGACGGATCGTTCAAAAATAATGGGCATTGCACAACCATACCTGTGGCACCAATATATGGAGGCTACTCGGATACATATAAAAGAGCTGTTGTAAACTGTAAATAAAAAAGAGTACCTTACGGCACCCTTTTCAACAAAACAAAAAACAACATATTTATACATACGAGTTATTGCTAACTCTATTTCTTTACCGATAAAATTTGCATATCCTTTGGGTAACCTACGCGCGAACTTAAAGAATTGCTACGGTTTCTTTATTTCGCACCCATTGAATACTTAAATTCAATCGGCATTTTATCCAATTTTTATTATTAAAACAAGCAAACTTATCCTTTTTTGCGGTTGCAAATGTATATACTTAGTTTAAAAAAACAATAAACATTTTTGTTATTTTTTGTAGAAAATAGAGAATTTTGAGTAAAAACGCCAAAAGAATTGTTCCAAAAGGCTTTTAGAAAATAATAATACTTTTTTTTCAATATTGTTTGGTAGTTCTGTAGAAGAGCAAATACAAAAAGTAAAAAATAAGAAAAGCAGGTATAAAGTTTTGGTTCGTAACGATTTAAGAAATGTTGCAATTATCGCCCACGTTGACCACGGTAAGACAACACTCGTAGACAAGATGATTATGCAGGGTAACCTCCTGCGCGACAACGAGCACAACGGTGGCGACCTCATTATGGACAACAACGACATAGAGCGAGAGCGCGGCATAACCATTCTCTCGAAGAATGT
>CALCUQ010000339.1 GCA_937906795.1 uncultured Bacteroidales bacterium
GAATATTTTTTATAGTAGGGTTGGTTCTAATGTCTGTGCAATCTTTTGCACAGTATGATATAGAGAACTTTTTTTATCGGGGAAGAAAATACCTGATAGATGGAAAGTATGCTCCGGCTATTGAGACATTTAACAGGCTGGTGATACTGGACAGTACTTTGTATGAGGCGTACTTTTTTAGAGGAATTGCCAAATATAACCTGGGAGATTTTATTGGTGCGGAGAAGGATTTCAACACAACATTAAGGCAAAATCCAATTTATACCCCTGCCTACCATTATAGGGCCATTACTTTGAGCAGAACAGGCAAATATGAGATGGCTCTTAAGGATTTGGCGGAAGCTGTTGATTTAAGACCAAGTTATACAGGTTTGTATTTTAGCAGGGGAGTGACATATTTCCTTTCTCAGCAGTTTTCCAAAGCTGTATCTGATTTTAACAGATTCATTAAGGCGGAGCCTAAGTTTCCCGATGCATATCTTAACCGCGGTGCCTGTTATCTGTATCTGCAGGATACCACAAAGGCTTTGGCAGACTATAACAGGGCTATAAAACTTAATATGTTTGATCCGGAAGGGTATATTAGGCGTTCCAGAATATATGCAATGCAGGATAAGAAAGATCTTGCAATTGAGGATTTGGACAAGGCTATTGAACTGGATTCTACAAATACATTTGCCTATTTTAACAGAGCTATAATAAAGTATGAAGATATGCAGATAAATTCTGCTTTAGAAGACTTGAATTATGTGCTCGAATATGAGCCCGGTAATGCTTTAACATTGTACAACAGGGCTATAATAAGGGCTCAGATTGGAGATTATAACAATGCTCTGGACGATTATGACAGAGTGATTGCTGTAAATCCCAATAATGTGCTTGCTTATTTTAATAGGGCAGGGGTGTTTATGGAACTCAGGAGATATACAGAGGCAATGGATGATTATTCAAGGGCAATCAGTCTCTACCCCGATTTTGCAAAGGCTTATATGAACCGTTCTTATGCAAAAATGCAGTTGGGACAATATACATCGGCTGAGCAGGATTCAAAGATTGCCAAAAGGAAAGTTGCTGAATATTATCAGAAGACAAAAGACAGTCTAGGCAGGGCAATGTTTGCAGATACTACAAAAAAATATGACAAACTTATCTCTCTGGATGGAGAGTTTGCAAAGCAGGACTTTAATAATGAACTTTTGCAGCACAGAGATGTAGATATAAGATTAAAGCCTTTGTTCAAGTTTAATATTAAGAATCCCGACAAAGAGATTATGGCTTTGGAGAATCCTTATGAAAACAAGAGTATGGATGACTTTATGGCTAAGGTTGTTTTGCCAATTGAACTTTCTGCATCAAAAGATGGATATCAGTTGGATGTTGACCAGTATTTGCAACAGATTGAAAATGGGCTGGACAGTGCACAGGCAGATAAAGAGGAGCTGGCAAGATTGAATTTTGCAAAAGCTATAATAGAAGCTCAGAATCACAGGTTCAATTCTGCATTGGCTTATTACGACAGGTCAATAGAGAAGGAGCCTGACCAGACTTTCTACTATATTAACAGGGGAGCATTGCAGTCGGAAATAATTGACTTTATCTCTTCTATAGAGAGTAATGTGCAGATTCTGACACTGGACAATTCTGGTGCTGCCAGGGCAAGGGTTCACGATAAAGGAAGCAAGAGTTATGATTATACTGCTGCAATTCACGACATGACAAAAGCAATGCACTTGCTGCCAGATTTTCCATTTATCCATTATAACCTTGGAAACTTGTATTGTTTGTCGGGAGACTTGCCAGAGGCAATTAACCAGTACACAAGAGCTTTGGACATTTATCCAAAATTGCAGGAGGCCTACTTTAACAGAGGTTTAGTGCTGATTTATCTTAAAGATAAGGAAAAGGGATGTCTGGATTTGAGTAAGGCTGGTGAATTGGGTGCAGAAGATGCTTATAATGTAATTAAAAAATATTGTTTGGAAGAGGAATAAATAATTTGGAATAGATATGATACAAAGAGTTCAATCGTTATACCTGCTTGGTGCTGCAGGTCTGTTGTTTTCAATGTTTTTCAAGGATTTCTTTTATGGAGCCCAATCTTTGACATATATGGAGTATGTTCCATTTATGGTTTTGAACATAATAACATTTGCACTTTCATTTGTTTCTGTATTTATGTACAGGAATAGAATCAGACAAATGAGAGTATGTGTGTTTAATATGATTTTGTTATTGTGTTATCAAGGTTGGATTTTATACATGTTCTTTACCGCTATTGAGGGTGTCAAACATTCCATTTCTGCAGTATTTCCTGTTATAGCATGTATTTTTACCGCTTTGGCCTTTAGAGGAATTAAAAAAGATGAGATCCTTGTACAATCGTCAAACTCGCTTAGAGATATTTCTAAAAAGGTAAATCAAATTAAAAAGAAAAAATAATATGGCATCAATAGGAGCATCTGAGCTTATTATAAATAGTGATGGCTCAATATTTCATCTTCATATAAGGCCTGATGAGCTGGCTGATACTGTTATTCTGGTAGGTGATCCTGGCAGAGTTGATATGGTGTCTGGCTTTTTTGACAACATTGAGTTTAAAAGACAGGCAAGAGAGTTTGTTTCTGTTACGGGTAGTTACAAGGGCAAGAGGATGACAGTACTGTCTACTGGTATTGGTTGTGATAATCTGGATATTGTAATGAATGAGCTGGATGCCCTTGTCAATATTGATTTTCAGACCAGACAAGTAAAGAATCAGTTAAGAAGTTTGAGAATTTTAAGAATTGGTACATCTGGCTCTATTCAGCCCGATATTCCTGTGGGTTCTTATGTCTTTTCTCATATTTCTGTTGGGGCTGATGGCCTTTTGAACTGGTATGCCGGAAGGGATGAGGTTTCCTATAAACAGATGGAGGAGGCGTTTATTAAGGATGTGAACTGGGATCCAAATTTGCCTAAACCTTATTTTGTAAAGGCTGCTGACGAACTTATAGATTTATTCAGTGATTGTACTGTTAAAGGTGTTACCATTTCTGCTTCTGGCTTTTATGGGCCTCAAGGCAGGGTTGTAAGGGGGCCGTTGGCTATGCCTGATATGCTTGAAAGGTTTGAGAAATTCAAATTTGAGGATTATAGGATAACAAATTTTGAGATGGAGGGTTCTGCTCTTGCTGGTCTTGCAAGAAAATTAGGGCATAAGGGTGGAACGGTTTGTTGTATTATTGCCAACAGATATCACAAGGGGGCTAATCCTGATTACAAGCCTATGGTTGAAAAGTTGGTTAAAATGGCGCTTGACAAATTAAGTCTATAAATGAAAAATGGGGAATTCAGTTCCCCATTTTTGTGTATTTGTATCCCATTTGTTTCAGTTGGATTGCTGCTCCAATTTTGTACATTACTTTCATTGCTCTTGCAAGTGTGTAGAATGCTTTTTCTGAGCCTGGCTCTACATCTTCTTTCATTATCATTGATATGGCTTTTTCTGCGCAGGAGTACAATGTGCTTCTGATTTTTTTGTCTATTTGAGAGTTGAATTCGTATCCAAGGATATCTGCCATTATGTGGTCGTCCATATCGTCGTACCCTTCTTTGCCGTAAAGGGCTGTGTATGGTTGGTCCATATTTGCCAGCCAGTCTTGGTCCCACCATTTTGCTACTGCCATTCCCATGTATGCGGGCCATGCTATGGTAACTTCTGGATAGTCGTTTATTTCTCCTATTGCGTCTGACATGTATGGGTTTGCGTAGTCGCTCCATTTGTCTGTTATATCGTCGCTTTCTGCTAGGGTTTGGTCTAGCATTTCCATACTGTTGCAGAGTTTAAGGAGTTCGAGTTGTAAGGTGTCTTCAAATTTATTGTAGTATTCCAGTTGTTTTTCCATTGTATTTTTTGTTGGTTTTTAGCTATCTCTCTTTTTGTTTATTGCAAAGGTAATCCTTAAAAAGAGCCACCAGTTTGCCATGCAAACCGGTCCCCCACGTCTGCGTGGACCAAGACTTTTTAAGGATTCCTTTGCAATAAACTGCAATAATCTTCTTAAAAAGCTCTATCAGTTTGCCATGCAAAGCGGTCTTCCACGTCTAAAGTGGACCAGGAGTTTTGTCGTTGAAAAAACAATAAAACTGTTTGCTTAATTGGTAAGTTGGACTAATTTTGTATATAATAAAAAAAGGTCAACTGATGTTGACCTTGCGGAGCGGAAAACGGGGTTCGAACCCGCGACCCCCAGCTTGGGAAGCTAGTGCTCTACCAACTGAGCTATTTCCGCAGAACGGAATGCAAATGTAGTTAACATTTTACTAATATCAAATGAATACAGATATTTTTTTGGCTAAGAAAATTGGCCTTAAAGCAGACAAATCGGGGAGGCTTACTGCCACAGGGAGGCTTGTAAGTACAATATCTGTTGCTGTTAGTATATGTGTGGTTATAATTGCTATTGCAGTTGCTCAAGGATTCAGAGCTGAAATTTCCGGTAAAGCCAGAGGATTTGCTGCAGATATTTGTCTTACAACTCCTGGTGAGGATATTTCCAGTACTGTGTATCCCATCAATTCAAATTTATCTTATTTGTCGAGAATAAAAGAACTTCCTTTTGTAGATAATATATATGGCGTTTCATATAAGCAAGGAATTCTTAAAACCGATAATGAAATATCTGGAGTGGTGGTAAAGGGGGTGGATTCTCTTTACAATTTTTCTTTTTTTAAGAAGAATCTTGTAGATGGTAATATCCCGGATTTTGGCACAAAAAGGGCATCGGATGAGATTCTTTTATCAAAGCGTTTGGCTGACATTATGCAATATAGAGTTGGAGATAGGGTAATTGCATATTTTGTGGGGAGTGAAATAAAGGTAAGAAGCTTTAAATTGGCAGGTATATTTGATGCCCAGGTTGAGCAGGTGGACAAATATTTTGCTTTGGCAGATATCCGTCATCTTAGTGTGCTTAATGGCTGGAAGGAGCAGGTTGGGGGGTATGAAATATTTCTCAAGGACTCCAGAATTTCTCTGCAGGCAAATGATTCAAAACTTCTGGAGTGTGTAAATCAGATAAATGAAATCATTTATGATTATACTTTGGAGAGTGACTCGTCGGTGAGTATAACAACACTCAATGACAAGTTCTTTGCATTAAAGGATTGGCTGCATCTGCTTGATTTGAACGTACTTATTGTACTCGCTCTTATGATTGTTGTTGCCGGATTCAATATGATCTCCGGGCTTCTAATTCTTTTGTTCGAAAGAATTTCCCAAATAGGACTTCTAAAGGCATTGGGCATGACAAACAAGTCTATTTCTGTTATATTCTTAATACAGGGGGCTTTTATTGTTCTTAAAGGGATGTTTTGGGGGAATGTGATGGCAATAGCATTCTGTTTGCTTGAGAGCAAATTTAATTTTATTCCTCTTAGTCCCGACAACTATTTTGTAAGTTCAGTTCCTGTAAAAATAGGGGCATGGGAAATAATTGTTCTGGATGCAGTGGCATTTGCTCTGATTATGATACTTCTTGTGCTTCCGTGCAGTTTTATTTCCAGAGTTTCT
>CALCUQ010000340.1 GCA_937906795.1 uncultured Bacteroidales bacterium
AAAAAAGTACTTCTGTAGAAGTATAAAATAAAGTGAAAAGGAGAAATTTTCTTACGAAATTTCTCCTTTTTTTACAGTATGTACATATTTGATCACGCCATTCTCCTTAATCTTTTCTGTTGATATTGTGATTTTTGGAGACTGTGCCAATGCACAATTGCAAATGATGACAATCAAAAAACTCAGTAAAAAGCGCATAATTGTGAATTTTAGTCTAAACGAGCCAATAAATTTTTAACATTGGTTTCAATTCTCTCATATACATTTTCTGTATATTGAGCTTTCTCAAATTTTGAACCTGTAATGTTTTCGTATAGTTCAATATATCTGTCTGATATGTTTGTAACAATTTCATCTGTCATTTCAGGAACAGTCTGACCTGGTTGACCGCTAAAATTGTTTTCCATAAGCCACTCTCTTACAAACTCTTTAGACAATTGTTTCTGTTGCTCTCCTTTGTCAAATCTCTCTTGGTATCCATCCATGTAGAAGTAGCGGCTGCTGTCTGGAGTGTGAATCTCATCTATCAGATATATTTCACCATCTTTAATTCCAAATTCATATTTTGTATCTACAAGAATCAGACCTCTTTCTGCGGCAATCTGGCAACCTCTCTCATATAGTGCAAGAGTAATTCTTTCCAATTCATTGTATATATCCTCTTTAATAAGACCTTTTGCAATAATCTCCTCTCTTGAAATATCCTGGTCATGACCTCCAATCTCCGCTTTTGTAGTAGGAGTTACAATAGGTTTTTCAAATTTCTGATGCTCTTTCATTCCGTCGGGAATCTTAACACCACAAATTTCTCTTGCTCCAGATTTGTAGGTTCTCCATGAACTGCCAGTAAGGTATCCTCTTACAATCATCTCAACAGGTAGAGACTCACATTTGTATCCAACTGTAACCATTGGATCTGGTGAAGCAATCTTCCAGTTCTTTACTATATCTTGGGTGCTGTCCAAAAATTTTGATGCAATTTGGTTAAGTACCTGGCCTTTATATGGAATGCCCTTAGGTAATATAACATCAAAAGCTGAAATTCTATCTGTAGCAACCATTACCATATATTTGTCTGCAATGGTGTAAACGTCCCTTACTTTGCCGTTGTAAACAGCAGTTTGTCTTGGGAAATCAAACTGAGTACTTGTAATTGAGTTCATTTATGTAATTTTTAAAAACTATTCAAATTAACTGTATACAAATTTATAGAGTATGATAAAAACTCTCAAGTTTTTGTACAAAATTCTTCCAACTTAATCTCTCTTTTTCATTTTTAATACATTCAATCATATTTTCCCTTTTTGCAGCATTTGTTTGGGAGAAATATTCTTGTAATGCATCTGCAATGGTCTGGGGCTCCCCATCTTTAAGGATAACACCGGTGCCTTTATCTCCAATTGTCTCTTTCAGTCCCCCAACATTTGTAGTAATCATTGGCACTTCAAAATGATAAGATATGGCACTTATACCACTTTGGGTGGCACTTCTGTATGGCAAAACACAAACATCTGCCATTGAGAAGTATAATCCTACTTTACTGTCTTCTATATAGTTGGTGTTGACCACTATATTTGATTTGTTAGGGCATTTGTCTATAAGTTCCTGATATTTCTCAAAGTCTTTCTGCTTGTAAAGTATCTCAGTTTCCGATCCATGCATAAAATGCTCACACAACTCTTTAACCGTCGGATAATCATACACATCCTGCAAGCCTATTTCTATGCCGATGTTATGAGCCTTAGCAATATATTCAATAGCCTTTAAGCTGTCACCGCCAATGTCAAAGAAATCATCAGTTACACTA
>CALCUQ010000341.1 GCA_937906795.1 uncultured Bacteroidales bacterium
GCTCAATGGAATGATTGGAAATGGCAAGTAAAAAATAGAATTGAGACATTAGAGGATTTGAAGAAATATGTTTCTTTGACTCCAGAAGAGGAAGAGGGTGTTAAGAAAACTCTTCAAACTCTTAGAATGGCTATTACTCCATACTATATCAGTTTGATAGATCCTAACAATCCTGATTGTCCAGTTCGTAAACAAGCTATCCCTACTGGAAAAGAGACTTATCAATCTGCAGCTGATCTATTGGATCCACTACATGAGGATGAGGATTCTCCTACACCTGGTTTGACTCACAGATATCCAGATAGAGTTCTTTTGCTTATCACTGATATGTGTTCTATGTACTGCAGACACTGTACTAGAAGACGTTTTGCAGGTCAAAAAGATGGTGAGAGTGCAATTGAGAGAATTGACAAAGCTATTGAGTATATTGCCAGAACACCTCAAGTTAGAGATGTCCTTCTTTCTGGTGGTGATGCTTTGATGGTTAGCGATGAGAGATTGGAGTATATTATTTCTAGACTAAGACAAATCCCTCACGTAGAGATTGTTAGAATTGGTTCTAGAACTCCGGTTGTTTGTCCTCAAAGAATTACCGATGATCTTGTTAATATGCTTAAGAAGTATCATCCAATATGGTTGAACACTCACTTTAACCACCCACAAGAGGTTACTGAGGAGTCTGCTGCAGCTTGTGCAAGATTGGCAAATGCAGGTATTCCTTTAGGAAACCAAACAGTTCTTCTAAGAGGTGTTAATGACTGTGTTAACATTATGAAGAAACTTGTACACGAGCTTGTTAAAATGAGAGTTAGACCTTACTACATTTATCAATGTGACTTGTCTATGGGTCTTGAGCACTTTAGAACTCCAGTTTCTAAAGGTATTGAGATTATTGAGGGCTTAAGAGGTCACACCAGCGGTTATGCTGTTCCTACATTTGTAGTTGATGCTCCAGGTGGTGGTGGTAAAACTCCTGTTATGCCACAATATGTAATTTCACAAGCTCCTGGTAAAGTTGTTCTAAGAAACTTTGAGGGTGTTATCACAACTTATACTGAGCCTACAGATTACGTTGCAAATGCTTGCAACTGTGAGTATTGCAAAGCTAACGAAAGCAAGAAGATTGAGGGTGTTTCTTCTCTATTAGGTGGTAAAGGTATGGCTATTGAGCCAGCTGTCCTAAGCAGAAAAGAGAGATCTAAAAAATAGTAACAGTTAGAGCCTATGCCTTTTATAGACCAAATTACTAAATATGACAGTTTGTCTATTGTAGGTTTGGAAAAGAACGTAGGCAAAACTGAATGCTTGAATTATATCCTGTTAAGGTTACCGCTAGACAAGAAAAAGGTAGCGGTAACCTCAATAGGTATAGATGGTGAAAATAAGGATCAGGTTACGGCTACAAAAAAACCTGAGATTTATTTGAAAGAGAATATGTATTTCTCAACTGCAGAAGCACATTATAATACAAGGAGATTGGTTAGTGAGCTTGTTGAGATTACAAATGAAAGAAGTTCTTTGGGTAGAATAGTTACAGGAAAGGTTAGAATAGGAGGGAAAGTTCTTATTTCTGGGCCATCCAGTGGTCCATCGCTTAAAAGATGGGTAAAATGTACCAAGGAGTTAGGTGTTGATTTAACAATAATTGATGGAGCAATTTCCAGGTTAAGTTCGGCATCACCTGCAATTAGCAAAGCAATGGTTCTATCTACTGGTGCAGCATATTCTTCCAATATGAACACATTGGTACAGAAGACCAAGTTTGTGGTAGAACTTATAAACTTGCCTGTAGCTGATGATAATATTGTTAATGTGTTTGATTCCATTGAGACAGGTGTTCATGGCATTGACAATAATGGAAATCTTATTGATTTCAAGCTG
>CALCUQ010000342.1 GCA_937906795.1 uncultured Bacteroidales bacterium
AACAAAACGAAGAGCCTGATTAGTAATTTTTTTAATGAACATAAATTAATTTTTTGGTTAAAATAATATAGTTTTCTGGTTTAAGTCTCAGTACTACGTTCAAAAAAACCTTCGTTTTTTCTAATGTCTGTGTTTCAATATTCTACGATTATTATTTGCCAAAAAATGTCTTATTTATTATGTAAAATAGGTATTATTAATATGGATATTATTGTATCGGTTTATATTTTATATGATACCTATTTGTCGGGATACTTATAATCCACTTTTATTCCCCTTTTTTATGCGTGATTTTGCTCAGTTTTTCTATTTTTGTGAAAATTTTAAATATGCTTCCTCTTACAAGTAAAATATTTCTATTCCCGTACTACCTGGCTTTAAAAATCAGGCATTTTTTATATGACCGCGGCATTAAGAAAAGTGTGTCATACAGGATACCTGTTGTATGTATCGGGAATATCACAGTGGGAGGAACAGGCAAAACACCGCATGCAGAAATGATTATAAGAAACCTGCAAGGAAAAATGCGTGTGGCTGTATTGTCGAGAGGATACAAAAGAGACACAAAGGGGTTTGTTCTGGCTACAGAAAACTCAACATACAGAGAAATTGGAGATGAGCCTCTTCAAATAAAACAAAAATTTCCCAACACAACAGTAGCGGTGTGTGCCAACAGAAGAGAGGGTATTGAAAAGCTTTTGCAAATGGAGCAAAAGCCAGATATAATCCTGTTGGACGATGCGTTCCAGCACAGACATATCAAACCTTCGCACTCTGTAGTTCTTATGAGTTTCAAGAGACCTGTCTTCGCCGACAACCTTATCCCTATTGGACGCTTGCGCGACCTGCCCGAACAGATAAAAAGGGCACAAAGTGTGATTATAACCAAATCTCCCCTTTTTGGCGAGGCTGACGGGATAATAAGAGAAGACTTGGCCCTGCAGGAAATCCGGGAGCAGGAGGATAAATTTAGAAAAGCCCTTTCTCTGACAGCAGAGCAGGATTTGTATTTTTCTGCAATATCCTATGGAGCTGCCTTGGGTGTTGATCCATTGTCGGCCGACAAAAGATTCCTTTATTCAAAAAGTGCAATTTTCTTTACCGGGATAGCAAACAACAAGGAGTTTGCAAATTATGTATCAGACAAGTATGATGTCTTGGATTCACTTTCTTTTCCAGATCACTGTAAATTTTCACATGGTGAAATTGACAAAATAAACAAATGGGCAAAAAAATATCCTCAATCTGCAATATTTACAACTGAAAAGGACAAAATGCGTCT
>CALCUQ010000343.1 GCA_937906795.1 uncultured Bacteroidales bacterium
ATGGAAAAAGGGGAGACAACCTTGCACTATGTATATGATATGCATAACTTAAAGGTTATTGTACTTGAGTTTCTTGATGAGATTCAGGAGTATCCAAGAGTTTCGTATCCAAGATTAGTTGCCCAGAAAGGGAGAAACCCGGATCAGTTTGAAAGCAAGTATGAAGATTTTGACCAATATGATGAGCCTTCAACAGAGTCTTCTGAAGATGTATATATGGATGATGAGCTCCCAGAGGGCGAAGATAGTGCTGAATATTAAAATTGTGACCAGATGAGTAAACAGTTGACAATTGTGTTGGGGCCAACAGGAGTAGGAAAAACAGACTATTCAATAGAGTTGGCCCAGCAATATAATTGTCCAATCATAAATTGTGATTCCCGACAAATATTCAAAGAGATGAAAATAGGGACTGCACCTCCAACTCAAGAGCAGTTGCGTCAGGTGCAGCATTATTTTGTCCACTCTCACAGTGTGCAGCAGTATTACACTGCCGGTTTGTATGAGATTGAGGCCATGGAGCTTTTGGAAAAACTCTTTAAAGAATATGACAAACTGGTGATGGTTGGAGGTAGCGGGATGTATATAGATGCCTTGTGCAATGGATTGGATGATTTTCCGCAAGCGGATATGCAGCTAAGGGAAGAACTCATGCAAAGGCTACAGAATGAGGGGCTGGAGAATCTCAGACAACAGTTGAGGTTGTTGGACAGACCTTCATACGATTCAATAGATATAGCAAATCCTCAGAGAGTGGTAAGAGCTTTGGAAGTTACGCTGCAGACGGGAAGGAAATTTTCTGACTGGAAGAGTGCTCCCAAAAAACAGAGGCCTTTTGAAATAAGGAAGATAGGCATAAACAGAGATAGAGAAGTTTTGTATGAGAGAATAAACAGAAGGGTTGACAAAATGATGGAGATGGGGCTTCTGGATGAGGTAAAGAGTCTGGTAAAATACAGGGAGACACCTGCGCTAAGAACGGTAGGATATAGAGAATTATTTGATTATTTAGATAATAAAGTATCTTTGCAGCAGGCTGTTGAGCTAATCAAGCGAAACAGTAGAAGGTATGCAAAGAAGCAACTGACTTATTGGGGGAGAGACAACTCCATTGAGTGGTTAAATTTTTAGGATAAAATGGCAAAAGTATATATTCCACAAGGGTATGCATCCAAGTTGGATGTGTGGCAGACAGAAAGGGCAATCAAATTTATAAAAGATACATTTCAGCAACATTTGTCGGCACAACTTAAGTTGAGAAGGGTTACTGCTCCTTTGGTTGTTGTTTCTGGAATGGGTTTGAATGATAATTTGTCGGGAGTAGAAGCTCCTGTATCATTTGATGTTGCCGATTTGGGTGAGCATTCTACTGTAGAGATAGTTCAGTCATTGGCTAAATGGAAACGTTATACTCTATGGAGGCACAAGATAGAGCCTGGCAAGGGTATATACACAGATATGAATGCACTCAGACCGTGTGAGGAACTGGACAATATCCATTCTATTTATGTTGATCAGTGGGACTGGGAGAAGGTTATGTTGCCTTCTGAAAGAACTGTTGAGTATTTGAGGGATACAGTTAGGGCAATCTATAAGGCATTAAAGCATACTGAGTATCTTTTATGTGAGCAATATCCTGTATTTGAGCCTTTTCTGGCACAGGATATTAAGTTTATCCACGCGGAGGAGTTAAGAAGAATGTACCCAGACCTTTCTCCAAAAGAGAGGGAGTACAAGGCTGTAAAGAAATATGGCTCTGTATTTTTGAGAGGTATTGGTGGTGCTTTGTCTGATGGAACAAAGCATGATAGCCGTTCATCTGATTATGATGACTGGTCAACTCCAACAAATGATGGTTTTGAAGGACTTAACGGAGATATTCTTATATATAATCCTGTACTGGACTCTGCATTTGAAATCTCATCAATGGGTATAAGGGTTGATAAAGTTGCCCTTGAGAGGCAATTGGATATAAGTGGTACAGGTGAAAGACGTAAACTTATGTTCCATAAATTGCTCCTTAATGAAAGTTTGCCTCAGACAGTTGGTGGAGGTATTGGCCAAAGCAGGTTGTGTATGCTGCTTATGGGTAAGTGCCATATTGGAGAGGTGCAGAGTGGAATCTGGGATGAAAATACCAGGGATGAGTGCCAGAAGGCTGGAGTTTATCTGTTATAGCAAATAAAAAAGACTCAAAAGTTCATTTTGAGTCTTTTTTATCTTTTTTAGTTGCCCAGCTCAGACATGAATTTTATTCTGATAAGTCTTACTTCCTCTTCTGAGTAGTTTCTTCCAAGAGCTTTAAGGGCATCATTTACAGAATCTGTTACAGCTTCTTCTTTAAAATAGTCATATATATCGTCAATGTTGTCTTCATCCACAACTTGTCTGATATAATAGTCTATATTAATTTTTGTTCCGGCTGCAACAATTGCCTCAATTTCGTCATAAACCTGTTCAAGTTCCATATTTTTGGCATCTGCAATCTCATCCAATGGAATCTTTTTGTCAATACTTTGAATAATATAGACTTTATTAAGAGATTTGTTCGCAACAGATTTTACCACAAAATCGGTAGGCCTGTCTATCTCATTTTCCTCTACATATCTGGCAATGAGTTCAATAAAAGGTTTTCCAAATTTCTTTGCTTTTCCTTCTCCTACTCCCTGACAATTCTTTAGCTCTTCCAGGGTTATAGGGTACATTGTACACATATCTTCCAGTGAAGGGTCGCCAAAAATTACAAAAGAAGGCAGTTTTGTCTTTTTTGATATGGAGTGTCTTACATCCTTAAGCATTGCAAGCAGAGTTTCATCTGCAGATCCTCCTGCTGCTTTCTGGTGTCCTATTGTTGCAACATCGTCATCGTCATCTGTGCTCTCAAAGATTCTGTCTTCTGTAAGCATAATTGATGATGGCGATTTAAGGAACTCTTCACCCTTCTGTGTTATGGAAATAAGGCCATACTTTTCAATATCTTTAAATACAAGCTGGTGCAACAGCATTTGTCTTATTACCGCTAACCAGAATTTTGCATCTTTATCTTTCTTTATGCCAAACCACTCCAGAGTGTTGTGATTATAGGATTTTATGATGGAGTTTGTTACTCCTCCCAGTATATTGGCCAGATGGTCTGCCTTAAAGTTTTCTTTTATTTCAACAATAAGTTCAAGGACAATTTCAACAAACTCCTTACCCTCAAACTGTTTTTTAGGATACAGGCAGTTGTCACAATTGCCGCAATTTTCTTGGGTATATTGTTCGCCAAAATAGTTCAGAAGGGTTTTTCTTCTACATTGGTTAGACTCGGCATAGGCAATAGTGTCATTGATAAGCTGCTTGCCAATCTCTTGCTCAGCAAGAGGTTTGTTTTGCATAAACTTTTCAAGTTTCTGGATATCCTTATAACTGTAGAAAGTTATGCACTGGCCTTCTGCACCATCTCTTCCTGCACGTCCGGTTTCCTGATAATACCCTTCCAGGCTTTTTGGTATGTTGTAGTGTATTACAAATCTTACATCCGGTTTGTCAATTCCCATTCCAAATGCAATTGTAGCACATATTACATTAATCTCCTCCATTAGGAATTTGTCCTGGTTGGCCGCCCTTGTGCCGGCATCCAGCCCTGCATGGTATGGAAGGGCCTTAATTCCGTTTATATTCAGCAGTTGGGCAAGTTCTTCAACCTTCTTTCTGCTCAGGCAATAGATTATACCGCTCTTTCCGGGGTTGTTCTTTATGAATTTTATAATCTCTTTCTCTGTATTTACCTTAGGTCTTATTTCATAATAAAGGTTTTCTCTGTTGAAAGATGATTTGAATACTTTTGCATTAAGCATTCCAAGGTTTTTCTGTATATCAGACTGAACTTTAGGTGTTGCAGTTGCTGTAAGAGCAATTATAGGTGCACTTCCAATCTCTTTTACTATAGATTGTATGCGTCTGTATTCAGGCCTGAAATCGTGTCCCCACTCAGAAATACAGTGGGCCTCGTCGATGGCGTAGAATGATATTT
>CALCUQ010000344.1 GCA_937906795.1 uncultured Bacteroidales bacterium
TGCAATCCTTTATATTTGTCAAGAAGTTCTTCTATTGTAGAAATTGGCACAGCCTGTGATAGGCTGCCTGCAGCTGACACAAGTTTTTTAAGCAATTTTATCAATACTTCTGCCTCATATACTATAGATAGGGAACTACCTGTATTGGCGTAGTATGCATTCACTTTTCCTATACTTATCTTTCCAAACACTTTATAAGTGAATACTATATTCTTATTTGATTTGTCAATAGAATATGTACCATCCAATTTTACAACTTTACCTGCTATTTTAAAAGAGTGTGAGAATGTAGAATCTGCATTGAATACATATTTGCAATTTTCGTCAAAACCAAGTTTTGGATACACTTTTGCCAATACACCCTCTATTTTTGCGGAGACAGCCTCTCCTCCCAAACTTGCCAGAATATTGTCACTTTTGAATTTGATTTCCGGAGATGAGTATGCCCAGGTACCCTCTATGGGCATAATATCAACTGCTCCAGTAACACCATCAACCACCTTATTGAGGATAGAACTGACAGTACCACTGTTCACTTTAGATGAGTCTAACAATTTACTTAGAAACGATTGTGCATTGCCCGCTATTGAGCAAAATACAAATGATAAAATCAATAACGCTTTTTTCATATCCAATAAATATCAAGTTAATTATTGTGATACAACCTTTGTTAATGTAACATTATTGGGTATACTCCAACCTGGCAACCTATAAGCTTTGGATAGTCTTTTTAACTTCTCCTCCTCTTCTTTACTGCGAGCCAAAAAATCCTCATTCCCTTCCCACCACGCTGGTGCAGATACAAGTTTCAAATGCAACTGAGGACCATTCTTTCCTATTGAGTATGTCAAAGAAGAATTCTCAGAAGAACATTTATCAGTTAAAGTATCGGTGAAATCCAAATATAAACTCCAAATATTCCCATCATCATCCATGTCATCCCAAGATCCACAAATTGGCATATCTATTACATCAATCTCAGACGATGGTTTCATATTGGTGTTATCTACTATAACCGAGTCATTCCTGATATACTTATATGTACCATATACATGGTCTAACTCTTTGCCATGCCATTCCCAAGTTGTATCACGCAAGTAAAAAATAAGTGTTTCTGTTTTGTTCTCATTTTCCCACTTCCACACTCCTGCATATGATTTTAGAGTAATTGTGCCCTCAAAATCAAGAAGGGTGTTTTGTGAGTATAAATCTACAGTAAAAAGCCCCACTATAAAAATCAAACTGACAAATCTTATAATAAATTCTCTTTTCATAGCGTTATATAATTGCTAAAAACACTTCCTCCCCTCAAAACCTGCTATAAAGTTAATTAATATTTACCTTTCCTTAAAAAAATTTGGTTACAGAAAAAAAAACTCATACTTTTGCAGTCCCAATTTTGGGACAAAACTTTTAATCTATTTGCAAAATGGCTGAGTATTTATCATCAGACAAAAAGCAAGAGATTTTCGGCAAATACGGAAAGTCTAATACAGACACTGGTTCTGCAGAGAGTCAAGTTGCTTTATTTTCCTACCGTATCGCTCACCTAACCGAGCACATGAAATCTAACCACAAAGATTTCAACACTCAAAGATCTCTATTGAGATTGGTTGGTAAAAGACGTCAACTTTTGGATTATCTAAAAGCTAAAGACATTGAGAGATACAGAGAGATTATCAAGGCTTTAGGTCTTAGAAAATAATCTAATAGGGATACAAAACTGGTCAGATGGCCAGTTTTTTTATTTTTTCAAATACTCAACTCCTCCAAAACAGACAAAGTCTGAATCAGACCATGCCTGTGAATAGGGGTTAGGTATATATAAAAAGCGAGAGAGTGACTTTTGGTCACCCTCTCGCTATTTTGTCGGGGAAGAGACTACTCTGCTTTTGGAGCATTGTTCTCTCTCTTCTTGTTGTTAAAATCTTTTCTTGGGCCTTTATGATCTCTGCGCTCACCACCCTCTGGACGAGGACGTCTTACAGGCTCAACATAACCCTCTGGTTTAGGTAGAAGAGCTTTTCTTGAAAGTCTCATTTTACCAGTTTTGCCATCAATCTCAAGAAGTTTAACCTCAACCTCATCTCCAATCTTTAAAACATCTTCTGTTTTCTCAACTTTTGTCCAATCAATCTCTGAGATATGAAGCAAACCTTCTTTACCTGGAAGAATCTCAACAAAAGCACCAAACTCAAGGATTGACACTACTTTACCTTTATAAGTCTGGCCTACTTCTGGAACAGTAACAATACCTTTTACCCAAGCCAAAGCAGCATCCATGCTCTCTTTGTTCTCACCAAAGATATCTACCATACCAAATGTATTTCCATCCTCTTTTACCTCAGTAATTGTAACTGTAGTACCTGTAGTTTTTTGGATATTTTGAATAACCTCACCACCTTTACCAATAATAGCTCCAATAAATTCTCCTGGAACTTTAATTTGCACAATTCTTGGAGTATGTGGTTTAAGCTCGGCTCTAGGCTCGCTGATAGTTTTCATCATCTCACCCATAATATGCATTCTGCCTTGGCGAGCTTGCTCAAGAGCTTTCTCCAATACCTCATAAGAAAGGCCATCTACTTTAATATCCATTTGAGTGGCTGTAATACCATCCTTTGTACCGGTTACTTTAAAGTCCATATCTCCCAAGTGATCCTCATCACCTAAAATATCTGAAAGGACAGCATATCTGCCTGTTTTTGAATCTGAGATAAGTCCCATAGCAATACCTGACACCGGTTTTTTAATCTTAACACCAGCATCCATCAATGCAAGTGTACCAGCACAAACTGTTGCCATAGAAGAAGAACCATTTGACTCAAGAATATCTGAAACAACTCTAACAGCATATGGATTCTCCTCACCTGTTGGAACCATTGGTTTTAAAGCTCTGAAAGCTAAATTACCATGACCAATCTCTCTTCTTCCAATACCTCTTGCAGCCTTAGCCTCGCCTGTAGAGAATGGAGGGAAGTTGTAATGAAGAACAAATGGTTCAGTACTTTGAACAAGTACCTCATCCATCTCTTTCATATCCATCTTTGTACCTAGAGTTACGGTTGTTAGAGACTGTGTTTCACCTCTTGTAAAGATAGCAGAACCATGTGCACAAGGAAGATAGTCAACCTCACACCAGATAGGACGGATTTGAGTTGTTGTTCTGCCATCCAATCTTATTCCCTCATCAAGAATCATATTACGCATTGCCTCTTTCTCAACATCGTGGAAATATCTGCCAACCATAAATGCTTTCTCCTCTCTCTCTTCTTCTGGGATTGTCTCAAGGAATGCTTGGTGAACAGCCTCAAAAGCCTCGCCTCTCTCATGCTTGCTTGTGCCACCTTTGGCAATTTCATAACATTTATTGTAGCAGAACTCATGGCAAGCTACTCTAAGAGCCTCATCATTTGTCTCATGGCAATACTCTCTCTTTTGAGTTTTCCCAACTGCCTCCATAAGTTCCAATTGAGCTTGACATTGTTTCTTTATCTCCTCATGAGCAAATTTGATTGCTCCCAACATTACTGCCTCACTAACCTCTTTCATCTCACCCTCAACCATCATAATATTATCAATAGTTGCAGCAACCATAATATCCAAATCAACATTTTCCATTTGAGAGAATGTTGGGTTGATTACAAATTCACCATTGATTCTTGCTACTCTTACTTCAGAGATTGGACCACAGAATGGAATATCACTAACTGCAAGGGCAGCAGATGCAGCTAAACCAGCAAGAGCATCTGGTTGATCCTCTTTATCTGCAGAGATTAGGTTTACTGTAACATATACCTCTGCGTGGAAATCTTCTGGAAATAGTGGACGTAAAGCTCTGTCAACTAAACGGCCAACTAAGATTTCATAGTCTGTTGCACGACCCTCTCTTTTCATAAAACCACCCGGGAAGCGGCCCGCTGCGGCAAATTTTTCTTTATACTCTA
>CALCUQ010000345.1 GCA_937906795.1 uncultured Bacteroidales bacterium
CATATTTGGCAACCCTCAGGGCCACATTCTTTGTATAGGCTATAACTCCACCCTTACTTGCACAATACTCCGGAAACTCAGACCCCGTATGTCCACTGGCAGATCCTATATTAAGTATAGACTTTATACTTTCCTTAACTCCATACTTTTCTGTAATATGAATCAATGCTTTTAGGTTGGTATCAATATCCTGCTGATTCTGCGTTCCTGCATTATTGATAAGCACATTCACATTTTCAATTGATGGCAGTGCATCATAATCTCTTATATCGCATATGTAATGCGTATAATTGTCATTTATAATAGTTGGAGCATCCCTGTCAATTCCATAAACAGTATGTCCTTTTTCCAGAAACAGTTCAGCAATTGATTTTCCTATTCCTCCCGATGTACCAGTCACAAGGATATTCATAACACTTCTCTTTAAGACTGTTCCTCCAAAATTTGAGAAGCATGGTTCTTGGTATCCACCTTCCCGATAATTTTTTCAAGTATACCCTGCTCGTTAAAAATGAAAGTCTGACGTAAAGTCCCCATATATGTACGGCCATAAAGCTTCTTTTCTGCCCATACACCAAACTCCTGTTGCATTTGAGTTGTAGTATCTGCCAGAAGAGTAAACGGCAATGAATTCTTTTCAATGAATTTTGTATGCGATGCAGCACTGTCTTTGCTCACACCTACAACATTATAACCGGCATTAACCAACGCCTGATAGTTATCTCTCAAATTACACGCTTGCGCAGTACATCCGCTGGTATTGTCTTTAGGATAAAAATAGATTATTGTTTTCTTTCCAATAAAATCTTTTGAACTTACAATATTGCCACTCTGATCCATTACAGAGAATTCAGGCATTTTATCTCCAATCTTTAACATAACAAATTTGCATTAATATTTACATCAACACTTTTTCCTTATGTAAAGTTAGTACTTTTTGTTTCACAGGGAAAGAGTTTTACTGCAGATTTTCATTACAGATTCCCTATGAGTAGAAATAATGGCTGTATAATTTTCAAGATTACCAGAAAGCCTTTTAAGAAATAGATTCTCAGTAGCACTGTCCAGAGATGCAGTTGGTTCATCCATCAACAATACCGAGCCCCCATGCAGCAAAGCCCTCGCAATTGAAATCCTCTGAGCCTGGCCCTCACTGAGTCCCGCCCCATTCTCTCCACAATATGTATCAAGTCCACAAGGCAAATCAAACACAAAGTCTGCCGCAGCCGTATATAAGGCTTCATTTATCTGCTCCTGCGTAGCCTGAGGATTTCCCAACAAAAGATTTTCCCGTATTGTTCCGCTCATAAGTGTATTCCCTTGAGGAACATATACAAAATTGCATCTTGTTTTGGTAGAAACTTCTACATCTGTATCTGAATTATAAATACATACTTTTCCTCCCGACGGATGAAGAAGTCCCAACACAATCCGCAAAAGAGTACTTTTCCCAGTACCTGTTTCCCCAACCAAGGCTGTAATTGTCCCTGGAAGAAAATCAAAGGAGAAATTATCAGTAATGTAGGAATTACCTTTAGGATAAGAATAATTCACATTAATAAAACGCACCCCAACTTTTCCTTTAAGGCGTATATCATCACCATATATCTCTTTTGGAGATGAATAGAGTTCAATCAATCTTTCAATTGATGTTATACTGTTTATAATTGAGGGCAACTGCCCGGCCATATCTATTATTGGGCGTTGGATTTGCCCCACCAGCTGCAAAAAAGCAGTCATCATTCCAAATGTTGCCACACCTGTACATATCCCATACACTCCCCACAAAAATGCAGAAACATAACCGGCAAAAAATCCTATCCTTACTATTATTCTGGAAATGACAGATATTCTTGTTTTGCACTTTATCCCTTCATATAGGCTTCTTTGCTGCTTATCAACCATTTCAAACGCATATGGCAATCCTCCCAATGACCCTATTGTTACTCTATTCTGTAGCTTCTCCTGAACACCAGAGTGAAGTGCACTCTCCATTTCCCTAATTCTACCATTTAAAACTCTCATTTTATCAACATACCTCTTCCCAGCAAAAAGAAGAGAAAGCATCAGACAAGGTATAATACAAGCCAGCACAGGGTCAAGCATAAACAAAAAGACAAATGCTGCCACAAATTGGATTGCAGCAACCAGACAAGCAGGTACAGACTTGGTAACAGTTTCAGCAACAAGTCTTACATCCTCCATAAATCTGTTTACCGAATCTCCCGTATGCAAACTCTCCTTGCCATCCCATCTGCTCTGCATTACAGTATGGAACACTTCTGACCTAAGTTTGTTTTTTAAATGAATATTGGAGATATTTTCCATGTACTGCTTAAAAGCCACACATACAATCTGCAGAAGCATTGACAACATCATCCCCAAAATAAAAATGAACATTCCATCCTTATCTTTAGATACAGCCGCATCTATCAACTCTTTACAAAACCAGACAAAAGACATTGATGCCACAATATCCACAACCCCTGCAACAGATGAAACTGACACTCTGCTGCGATTCCCCGCAGTTACACACCACATCCACTTTGCACACTCTACAAATTTTATCATAAACCTTTAAAAAAAGCACAAATGCCGTTAATCAAATGAGAACAAAAACAGAAGAATGAATTAACAGGAGCAATTCTTCCAATAGATATAATTCTTTTGGTAAAATTGACAAAAGAATAGAGTTTCCCTGCCACATATCCATTTGGACGCTCACCCCTTTTCTTGGACAAATGTTTTCCAAAGTTACCTTCCAGAAAAATCCTCTCCAGTATCTTCTCCGACATTTTCTTATATTTTCCACAGTACAGAGGGCACTCGAGCGGAGGAAGTCCAAGGTACTCCACAGCAATATTTGCAAAACAGTGCCATACTTTAAGCAAACCAAAAAGTTTCAGATCCTCTTTAAGCTGCCTTGAATCTATTTCTTTACAGAAACAGTGAAGATCAAGAGTCCAGTCACACAATTGCCTCAAACCTATCCCCCCATATAAAAAATGATGCCATGCATGATTCAGAATGTATATTGCATCAAAATTTACAGGAGGAAGATTAACTCTTGTACCCATCATATCCATACTTCTCAATCTCCCCTTACAAAGATGATCCAACGTCCATTTTTGAAAATGCTTGTCTGCAAGGAAGCCATCCAGAGTCTCAGCAATCCTATGCAATTCTATAA
>CALCUQ010000346.1 GCA_937906795.1 uncultured Bacteroidales bacterium
AACCCTAAAACTCTTTCCGGCAAGCCGGCGTTTTCGTTTTGGGACTGCAAAGGTAGATAACTTTTTTAATAATGCAAATTATTTTTAAAAAAATTCAAAATTTTTAATGAATAAAATTTTTTACGCCCCATTTTTCATACTTTTGCCCTTAACAAAACCCCTATAAAACAGAGATGAGCACTTATTTTGATATATTTACCTGTTTTGCAAAAATCGGAGCCTTTACCATTGGAGGAGGCTATGCCATGATTCCTATTATTCAAAAAGAGGTGGTAGAAAAAAAGAAATGGATAGAAGAACAGGATTTTTTAGATGTACTTACCATAGCACAATCTGCACCAGGATTGTTGGCTGTAAACATCTCCATTTTTTTGGGGTATAGACTTAAAGGGGTAAAAGGGAGCATAATTGCCACACTTGGAAGTATAATGCCTTCATTTTTTATAATTCTTGCAATAGCAATGTTTTTTGCCGGATATCAGGACAACCCAACAGTTATAAAAATATTCAAAGGGATACGTCCTGTGGTGGTTGCACTCATAGCAGTCCCAGTAATCAACATGGCAAAAAAATCCAAGCTCAACATATACACAGGCTCTCTGGCAATTGTGACAGCCCTACTTATAGTCTTTGCCAAAATATCTCCAATTTATATACTGCTTGTTGCGGGAATAGTTTTCACATTTGTCAAATTCTGGAAAAAACACTCTGCAAAATGATATACCTACATCTGTTTTTCACATTTTTTGTAATAGGCATGTTCACTTTTGGCGGCGGCTACGCCATGCTGTCGCTTATTCAGAATGAGGTAGTAGTAAACAACGCATGGATAACAGCTCAAGAGTTTACAGATATTGTTGCCATTTCACAAATGACACCAGGTCCAATTGGAATAAATAGTGCTACATATATTGGTTACACAGTAACAGGAAATATCTTTGGATCAATGGTTGCAACTTTTGCTGTAACACTTCCATCTTTTATTATTGTTTTGTGTATCTGCAGAATGTACACCAAATTCAAAAACAGCAGCACATTCTCAAAAATTCTAAAAGGGCTAAGACCAATTGTAATTGGAATGATTGCAGCAGCTGCAGGCATATTGGTTACAAAAGAAAATTTTATTGACTACACCAGCTGGCTACTGTTTGCAGGGGCATTTATAGCCTGTCAATGGCTAAAATTAAACCCCATCCTTGCCATAATAGCAGGTGGGGCCATAGGATACTTCATATATTAAAAACCTATTTGATTTCTTCGTACTCCTGATATTGTACATTCTTAAGATTCCATACTGTAAATAATTCAGATACACCATAAAGGAGAATTTCCGCTCCAAAAATCATGGTAAGTACTCTTGTAGAAAAGCCCGGTGCAAAGAATAATATTATTCCCGACAAAGCTATAATTGTCGGCATTATATACAATCCTGCATGAACCTTAGTGGATTTTGCTGTAAAAATAAGCCCTACAATTTGTGAAACGCCACACACAAGCAATACTCCACCAAATAAAAAAGCAATAAGACCTAAAAAGAAATTTGGATAAAGGAATATCAGAAGACCAAAAATCAAATATATAACAACGTTAACCACTACCATAGGTGGAATCTTTTTACCCTCTCCATTACTGGAATTATAAGCAAAAAGCAATGTTGCCAACCCTGTTGCTATTAAAAAAGCGGCAATAAGTTTAATAATCAATCCAGAAGTAAAACTTGGATAAAAAAGAAGAAAAGCGCCCAAAACTGCGGCTACAACACCTCTGGTTACAGAGGATTTTCTATTTGAAATAAAATACTCCAATTTCATAACCTTTAATATTTAATATACAAATATACTAAAATCTCTCAATTAGCATTTAATAAAATCTGTAAATAAATCTGTAATATTTTAACAAATTATAACCACATATAGAAATTATTTCTATCTTTGAAAATAATTAAACATATAAATAAATCAATTAACACGCTGTAACACAATATATTCAACAAAATAATACACATATAACAAATTTATATAACAAAATATTAAATCAGACACGTACAAAGAAATATACACAATAAAACCACTAAAACAAACAAAACAAAAAAGAATATTTATAATGCAATTATAATAATTCTAAACACAAACAATAAAATCACTTTCAATTTACAAGCAAACAATAACCAATATTATGATAGTTCTAAAATTCGGTGGCTCATCTATAGGTAGCGTTGGAGCATTAAACAATTTAAAATCAATAGTAGAAAGAGAAAAACTGCCTTGCATAGTAGTTGTTTCAGCTATTACAGGTATAACAAATTTGCTTACCCAAATGTTTGAGACAGCTGTAGACAATGGCGATAATTTTGATGATAACATTAACATAATAAGAGAAAAACACCTGGCACTTGCAAAAAGTGTGTTGTCAAAGTCTGAATATCCACCATTTATGGAGGAGTTCAACAATGACCTTAACCATCTTGAACATTTACTATCCAGCATCTCTGTTATGCACAAGAATTTGCCTGCTTTAAAAGACCATATATTATCAATGGGCGAGCAATTCACATCAAAAATGATTGTTAGAATGTTCAATAATGCAACCAGAATAGATGGCAGAGATCTTATTGTTACAGAGAAAGATGGAGAGCAAACAAGAATTCTATGGGATGAGACTTGCCAGGAAGTAAATGAAACATTCAAAGACTTTAAAGGACTTGCCATTGTTCCCGGATTCTGCGGAAGAACAAAAGATGGATATGTGACAACATTGGGAAAAGGGGGATCAGATTTATCTGCAGCTATGATTGCAGCCGCTTTAAATGCACACTCTGTAGATATCTGGACAGATGTTAACGGAATGATGACATCAGACCCTAACATTGTCCCTTCTGCAATTACCATCCCTAAACTGTCATATTCAGAGGCGGCAGAGCTATGCCATTACGGTGCAAAAGTCTTGTTTACCCCAGCTATATGGCCAGCAATCAAAAGCGGTATTCCAATTAAGATATTGAACACCTTCAATTCCACTCATCAGGGAACAATTATAGATGCACACGGCGAAGACAATCCAAGATTACCTGTAAAAGGTATAACCTATGTAGACGGAGTTTCACTTATCACTGTATATGGAAATGGTCTTATGGGTCAGGTTGGTATTTCATACAGATTGTTTGGTGCTCTCGCCGACAAAGGAATCAACATTATTTTCATTTCTCAGGCATCATCTGAATACAGCATAAGTTTTGCTGTAAAATCAGAAGATGGACAAAAAGCTATGGAGGATGGCCATGGAGGCAGAATTGGGAAACAGCAGATTCTGTCCATGGGTCATACATAGAAACAGCTATTGAGGAGGATATGGCTATAATTGCTGTAGTTGGAAACAATATGCGAAAGACACCAGGTATATCGGGGAAAATATTCAACACACTTGGAAGAAATAAAATAAATGTTGTAGCAACTGCACAGGGTGGTTCTGAGTTGAACGTTTCTGCTGTGGTTAAAGAAAAGGATGTAAGAAAAGCAGTTCAGGTTCTTCATGAGCAATTCTATGGCTCACCTAGCAAAGAGGTTGATTTATATGTTATTGGACACGGCTTAGTGGGTAATGAACTGTTGCTTCAGCTAAAGAAACAAAAATCTGCTTTGGCAAAAAAATATGGTCTTAAGATTAATCTTAAAGGACTGGCAGATTCAAAAACTGCAATTATAACAGAAAGCGACCTGCTTGGATCGTATCCACAAAGCTGGAGAAGTGGTATTCCATGCAGAAACTTTGACGAGGCTATTGAACAAATGATTGATGCACCGTCTCCATTAAAGATTTTTGTTGATTGTACTGCAAGCGAAGAGGTTGCTTCTTACTATGAGAAAATTTTATCTAACGGTATAAATGTAGTAACAGCCAACAAGATTGCAGCTGCCGAATCTACCGCAAGATACAAGAAGCTTATTAAAACAGCTAAAGAAAACAGAGTAAACTTCTACAACGAAACCAATGTTGGTGCCGGTTTGCCTGTATTGTCAACTATAGACGAATTAGTTGCTACCGGAGATAAAATTACAGGGTTTGAGGCCAGCTGCTCAGGCAGTATCAACTTTATTCTAAACAAGACAATGGAGGGTGTTTCTTTGTATGATGCAGCCCTTATGGCCAAAGAGGCCGGATTTACCGAGCCGGATTTGAGAATAGACTTAAGCGGAAAAGATGTTAAACGCAAACTTCTTGTACTGGCAAGAAAAGCCGGTTATTCAATAGAAGAAGAAGAGATTGTGGAGTACCCTCTTATTCCTAAAGAGTTATTTGAAAAGCCTACTTTGGAAGAGTTTATGCAAGCACTTAAAGAATACAGCCCAACATTTGACAAAATGGTATCTGAGGTTAAACAAAGGGGTAACAGATTAAGGTTTTTTGCTGTATTTGAAAATGAGAAGGCAAAAATTTCTTTAGAGGAAATTGTTCCAGATTACCATAGTTATAATCTCGACGACAGCACTAACATTTTCTTGCTATACACAAAGAGATACAGTCCTTCTCCACTTATTATTAAGGGCTACGGTGCAGGTGCAGGTGTTACCGCTGCAGGAATATTTGGTGATATAATTAAAGCAACACAAGAGTAGACAATGAAAGTAATTGACATTTTAAACAGTGACCACAAGCCTTTTGCTTCATTTGAACTCGTTCCCCCTTTAAAGGGTTCTGATATTAACAAACTATACAACTCTATAGAGCCTCTAATGGAGTTTAATCCTCCATTTATAAATATGACTGCTCATAGAGATGAAATTGAATACAGGCAAACTGCAGATGGCACTTACAGACAAGTGACCATCTCTAAAAGACCCGGGTCTGTTGCCATTGCTGCAGCCATAATGAAAAGGTTCAATGTAGAAGTTGTTCCACATATAATCTGTGGCGGTTCTACTAAAGAAGAGATTGAGAATACCCTTTTGGATTTGAATTTCCTTGACATACAAAACATAGTTGCTTTAAGAGGTGATGCTATTGTAGGGGAAAAATACTTTACCCCTACCCCTGGAGGACATATCCACAGCAATGGTCTTGTTCAGCAGATAAACAATATGAATAAAGGGGTATATCTTGACGAGACCCTTAAACACCCTGTACCAACCAATTTTTGTGTAGGTGTGGCCGGTTATCCAGAAAAGCACTCAGAGGCAGCCAATATTGACATTGATATAGAATACCTTAAACAAAAAGTGGATGCCGGAGCAGACTATATTGTTACCCAAATGTTTTTTGACAATAAAAAATATTATCAATGGGAACAAAAATGCAGAGAAGCCGGTATAACCGTTCCAATTATCCCGGGCCTTAAACCTATATCAACACACAAACATATAGAACTGCTTCCTCACGCTTTTTCAATAGACTTGCCTGTTGAGCTTATGAACGAAATTAAAAAATGTAAAGATAATGCCCAGATATATCAGGTAGGAGTAGAATGGTGTACCGCCCAATGTAAAGACTTACTTAAAAATGGGGCAAAAGCAATCCATTTCTACACAATGGGAAAAGCAGACAACGTAAAAGAAATAATAAGACAAGCATTTTAGCAATAAAAAAACTTCGCCTGATTCAGGCGAAGTTTTTTATTATTCAGAAAGAAAAATTACTCCTCTTTCAATACCATTTTCTTAAACTCTTCCATAAATTTATCAATGTCACCCTCAAGTTTTGCCTCATCTTTTTGAGAGATTGTATTCTCAAATTTTTGCAAAAGCTCTTGTTTTGGCATCTCTACACAAACATACAGTCTGTAAGAACGATCCTCTTTCTGGTATGCTTTCTCATCTTTAATGTAGCTACCTTGAAGAATCTCATCTACAATAGCATATGTCATCTCCTCAAATTTTGCACTGTATGCTTTATCTGAACCAACAGCTGAACCGCTTACATAATTTTTTGAAAGGGTAGAAATCTGAGTCTTTATCTCAGATGCAAGCTCGTTTCTAGC
>CALCUQ010000347.1 GCA_937906795.1 uncultured Bacteroidales bacterium
ATGGCCAACCTCATCTCCACAATGTCCAAATATTGCATAATCCACAACAGCAGGATACAACTCTCTTGCCGCAAGGATACAATTTGTCATTATAAATCCATCTACCATAATAACCATCTGTCTCTCAGCAGCTCTAAGCATTCCCCCTACAGCCATCAGCATCTCATAACCACCAAACCAACGCATAATTTCAAGGACATATTCCTTATTCCCCCCACTTGTAAAGCCTGCTCCTGCCTGTTTCCCTTCCCCGACAACCTTTTCAAAACAAGTCCCTTTAGTATTCTGATAATTTTCTGCACACTCTACAAGCACATTAAGTTTATGAAGCAGATTCTTCCCCACCATACCACTTCCGGCACCCACACATTCTTTTAATGGAACACCACCCAAGTAACTCATCCACATAGAAGAAGGAGATGTATTACCCACCCCCATCTCACCAAAACAAACAACATTACATCCATCCTTAGCTACCATATCAACCATCTGTGCACCCCTGTCTATTGCCAACTCCAACTCAGGCATTGTAACTGCAGCTTCATATCTGAAATTACGAGTCCCTTTTCTGATTTTAAAATCAACAATTCCACAGTTCTGAGGAAAGTCAAAATCAACACCGCTATCTACAACATTTAGTTTGAACCCATGCTGTTTACATAAAAAACTTATTCCGGCACCACCTTTAAGAAAATGTCCCATCTGCTGCCAGGTCACCTCCTTTGGCGAAAAGCTGACCCCTTGCTCAACAATTCCATGATCTGCGCCAAAAAGTATATGATTTGGAGATTTAAGCTGCGGAGACAAACTCTGCTGAATAAGACCTATCTGCAGAGCCAGATCCTCCAACATTCCCAATGATCCTTTTGGTTTGGTAAGATTGTCAATCTTATCCCTTAAAGCAAGTTCAATTGCACAATCCGGTTTATTTATTACAAACTCTCTCATTATTTCACTTTTAACGGAATACCACTAAACATACAATAAACATCATCTGCTTTTGAAGCTATGTACTGGTTAAGCCATCCAAGCAAATCAGTAAACTGCCTCTGCAGCTTATTCTCGCTCACACCACACATTCCTATCTCATTTGTAACAAAGATAAAAGTAGCATCCATGCTTGTAAACTTGTCAAACTCAGCCTTTACAGCCTCAAGCGATATTTTTACAACATCATCCCCCTCTTTAGCCTGCATACTGGTCTGGTAGAAAAAGTTTGTACTCCAAAGTGTCACACAATCTATAAGAACTACCCTGCCATTTACATCGTGTTTGCTCAGATACTTCTCCTGCTCAATATTTTCCCACTGCTCACCCCTTCTTTGTTTATGCATTTCAACCCTTTTTGCAAATTCCTCGTCCCACACTTTTGCAGTTGCCATATATATGCATTTTTTATCTCCTGAAAGTTCCAATGCCATCTTTTCTGCATAAGTACTTTTCCCGGAACGCTGACCACCAGTTATAAGAATTATCCTTTTCATATTCTAAATACAACATCAGTGGCACATATATGCCACTGATATTTGTTATCCTATAAATTCTGCCGACAAACTTTTGAACTCCACTTCATCTATAATTGTGCAGTCTCCTGTATACTCTGCCCCCATCTCAATACATATCCTTATAGTTTTCAAAGAACCGTCAAAGGTAGAGCCACTGCGGAAAGTAACTATATCCCCAACGGTAAATGTCCCCTCCAAAGTTCCCCAGATGTCTGCACTTTTACACATAACATTTCCTCTTATTACAGCACGTTCACCCAAAACCAGTTTACCGGAGGTGACAAGGTCCCCTTCAAATACACCATCGATCCTTATATCTGAATTGGAAACCAGAGTACCCTGAATCTGTGTACCTTGAGAAATTCTTGTAACATCATTTACCTGTGGTATTGCTTTTGGTCTTCCCATAACTGTAATATTTAAGTTCTACATATGAATCATTAATACTATAAGCACTTCCCTTATAAGTCACTTCTACCGTAAAGTCTGTGTTTGAGGTGATATTGTAGTATATACCATCCACCTCAAAATCAACAAATGCACCTGTTGACTTTCCAATCCAGTTCACCTGCTGCTGCTTAATGTTCTCAGGATAATCTACTGTATCAAGTCCCTTTAAAAGCTTATCAGCATACTGAGTAATTCTTAAGTACCATACATCCTTAGACTTCTGAACTACATCACTGTGACAGATATCACACTTACCACCCTGGCTATCCTCATTAGAAAGAACTACCTTACATGATGGACAGTAGTTAACAAATGCTCTGTCTCTATATACAAGACCCTTCTCAAACATCTGAAGGAATATCCACTGTGT
>CALCUQ010000348.1 GCA_937906795.1 uncultured Bacteroidales bacterium
CAACTCTCTTGCATATTCACCAACGGGCAGCAGTTTCTGCTCACCGGCAAACAGCAGTTCCAGAAACTTATTGCACACATTATTATTGTGAGCATTAATAATGTTTATTGTCTTGTTGTATATAATATCAGCCTCAACCAATATTGCAGACAAATATACCTTAATTATGCTGTCTTTTCTTTCTGGTTCACCAAACTCCTCATATATTCTATCGAACAGAGACTTAAGGCGTATAAAAGATTTGGCGTCCAGCTCAATTTTAGGAGAACTCCACAACTTTAGAAAATCAAAATCCTGCAAAACCAGCCCCTCTGTTGAGCTGTTTTTTATATATCCTGGATCAAATCCACCCATATAACCTCTGCAGTTTTCAAAATATCTTATCCTAAACTGCTGTCCTTGAGGAATAATAACCAATTGATGCTGCTGTATAAGATAAGTTTTGCCAAGAATATCTACCAGAACAGTACCGTCAAACAAAAAGAAAAAGGAATGCATGGACACTCCAACATTGGCATGACTCATTCCACCGGTATAACTTGAAGTGCGATATTGCCCCTTATTTCCAAGCTCACGTATAACAAATGGTTGCATATTAAACTCTATGGTACTTTGCAAATATAATTATAATATGATACATTTGCAGCCTTTTATAAATACTAACTAAATCTACACAATTCATATATGATTAAAGTACCAGCTTTTCTAAAAAATGAAGATGTACTTTCAACCATTATTGGAGGTATTCTTCTTGCAGCTGTAATTTTCTTCCCGGATTTCTTTAAGGCACAGCCTCAAATATACACAACATATTTGTTCAGCCTTATTGCCACATTGCCAATATTTGCAATTGGAGTTAAACTGATGGGAGAAAAAATTATTCCATTTGCAATTTCATTTATTGCAATTTTTGCAATATCAATTTTAGCTCAGTATATAAGCACAATCCCAGCCATTAAGAAACTTGGCTTTGAAGCTGTGTTTATAGCAGTAGCAATAGGATTGCTTATAAGAAACACTGTTGGTCTTCCTAAATGGTTGGCACCAGCAATCAAAAGTGAATATTTTATTAAAGCCGGATTGGTTATATTGGGATCATCAATCATATTTGGAGAAATAATGAAAGCTGGCGCATTAGGTATGCTTCAGGCAATTGTAGTTGTATTCTGCGTGTGGAACTTCTCATTCTGGATTGCAAAGAAGATGGGAGTTGATGAAGAAATGGGAATTATGCTGTCGAGTGCAGTATCAATTTGTGGTGTATCTGCAGCCATTGCAACATGTGGAGCCATAAAAGGTGACGGTAAAAAACTCTCTTTTGTTGTTTCCCTTGTACTAATCTGTGCTGTTCCTATGATGTATTTTATGCCTCTTTTGGCAAGATGGCTAGGTCTTAGCGAAGAGATTGCAGGAGCTTGGCTTGGAGGTACAATTGACACAACAGGTGCAGTTGTTGCTTCCGGCAAATTCCTTGGAGAAACAGCAGAGAAATACAGTGTTATCATTAAATCTTCACAAAATGTACTTCTTGGTGTTGCTGCATTCTTTATTTCAATATACTGGTCATTAAAACAGACTCATCAAGATACCAAACCATCTCCAAAACTAATATGGGAGAGATTCCCCAAATTTGTAATTGGATTTGTTTTAGCCTCTCTAGTATTCAGTTTCATTCTTGAGCCTGCAGATGCAAAAGCCCTTAGCAAAGTTGCCAAAGGTTTGAGAGAAACAATATTCTCAATAGCTTTTGTAAGCATTGGATTGGAGACAGACTTTAGACAAGTATTCACAAAAGAGAATGCAAAATATACCAAGACATTCCTTACTGCCCAGACATTCAATATAATTATAACATTGGTTATGGCTATGCTTATTTTTGGCTCAGCTGCATATTTGTCTGAATAAGGATACAGAACATAAATAAAATACCCTGCCGGCATTGGATTGGTTTCCTCTTCCCGACAGGGTATTTCTTTTATAATATCCCCTTTCCTACTGAGCGTAAAGAGAGATTAGATTAATAATAACCTCTTTTGCCTTTTTCATACTCTCAACAGGCAAGTACTCCAGTTTACCATGGAAGTTATGGCCACCGGCAAAAATATTAGGACAAGGCAATCCCATAAAAGAAAGTCTGGCACCATCTGTTCCACCTCTGATTGGCTGTACAGAAGGCTTGATATCTGCCATTTCCATTGCTTTAATAGCCTTTTCAATAATATGATAATGAGGCTCAACCTGTTCCCTCATATTATAATATTGGTCTTTAAGCTCCAAAGTGGCAACATTTCCATATTTTGCATTGATAAATTCCACAACCTGTGTCATAAGAGTTTTTTTAGCCTGGAACTTAGCCATATCATGATCTCTTATAATATATTGCAAAGAAGCCTCTTCAACTGCTCCATTTATTCCAACAACGTGGAAGAAACCCTCATAATTGCTTGTAAACTCAGGTCTTTGCTCAACAGGAAGCATCGAATTCAATTCCATTGCAATTAAAATGGCATTTATCATTTTATTCTTTGCATATCCAGGATGAACGTTTCTTCCCTGAATGTGAATTTTTGCAGATGCAGCATTAAAGTTCTCATACTCCAATTCTCCAATCTGGCCACCATCCATTGTGTAAGCATAATCAGCTCCAAATTTCTCAACATCAAAGTTATCTACACCACGGCCAATCTCTTCGTCGGGAGTAAAACCAATCTTAATTACTCCATGAGGGATTTGAGGATTCTCCATTATATACTCAACAGCACTCATAATCTCTGCCACACCGGCTTTATCATCTGCACCTAAAAGAGTTGTACCATCTGTAGTTATAATTGTCTGCCCCTTATATTGCTTTATCTCCGGAAAATCAGCAACACAAATCTTTAAACCGGTTTGCGGATTCAACAAAATATCTTCTCCATTATAATTCTCAATAATATTGGGTTTGATATCCTTGCCGCTTGCATCTGGAGCAGTATCTACGTGAGCAATAAAACCTACCGCAGGAACTTTCTTATCTATGTTAGAAGGGATAGTTGCCATAACATAACCCCATTGGTCAATGGTAGCCTCAACCCCCATAGCTGTAAGTTCGTCTTTTAGCATTCTAAGCAAGTTCCATTGGCACTCACTGCTTGGTTGCCCCTGTGCAGCCTCATTAGAGGTAGTCTCAAC
>CALCUQ010000349.1 GCA_937906795.1 uncultured Bacteroidales bacterium
GTCCACATTACCTTAAATTCTACCTTTTGGATACGATAAAAGAAAAAAGGCCTACAGTTGCCTGTAAGCCTTTTTTTGCGGAGAGAAAGGGATTCGAACCCCTGGAACGTTTCCGTTCAACGGTTTTCAAGACCGCCGCATTCGACCACTCTGCCATCTCTCCTTCCCTATTGGGATTGCAAAGGTAGATATTTTTTTTAATTATCCAAGCAAAAATTAAAAAAATAGTAAAATTATTTTAACATTTCAAAAACTGTTACCGGAGCATCGGTTGTTATAAAATCTACATTCAGGTCTACCATTTCTTTGATAATTTCCTTTTTGTTAACTGTCCAGACATTTACAGTCATTCCCAAATCATGTGCCTCTTTTATCCATTGAGGATTTTTCTGTATCTGTGTATAGTGATAATCCAATCCCATAATGCCCATCTCTTTTAGTTGAGCTGGAGGTATTTTTCCATTAAGATATTGTACCGGGCATTCAGGCATTTGTTGTGCGAATTGTTTGCAGGCTTCCAGGCTAAATGAGATAAACTCTACTTTGTCTTGTAAATTCATCTTTCTGACCATCTCAACAGATTTTTTTACAGCAAGGTTCTCTTTTTCTCCAGCCGGATGTACTTTAAGTTCAAAAATGAGTTTTATATCTCCTTTTTTTCCTTGTTTTAAATACTGTTTAAGGGTAGGGACTTTTTCTCCATTTTTTAATCTTACTTTTTTGACTTCTTTGTAAGATGCCTTTTGAACATCTTCTATTGAGCCAAGTTTTGGACCATGGCTAACAATCATAACGCCGTCTGCTGTCATGTTGACATCAAATTCACTTCCATATATTATTGGAACGAATTGAGCTATTTTGAGAGCTGTTATAGAGTTTTGACTACTGTGAGGCTTGTCCCAAAAACCCCTGTGAGCAATAATTTGTGTGTTTTGTGCAAAAATAGTGGTGTTTATAATAGATAATAAACAGATAATTAGAATGTTACGCATTTTTATAACGGTTGTTTTGTCCATATTCTTGTTTTAACGATTTTTTAAAGAATTTGTTTCAAAATTAAGCTTATTTTTTTAATTGTTTCAAAATGGTTAAGATTTACTTTCAATGGAATTTTTTTTGAAACTTTTTTTCAAAATCTAAGTTATAAGGATAAAAATAAGATTCTTAAGTCATCTTTTAAATATATAGTTATGGAGGCAAAGTCATTTGACAGCGAGCTAACAGCTTTAGAGCCTGTCCTTAGAAAATATGCATATAGCCTCACACTTAATATGGATGATGCAAAAGACTTAGTTCAAGAAACTTTTTTTAAGGCCCTTAGTAACGAGGATAAGTTTGATGCACAAACCAATATCAGAGCGTGGTTATATACAATAATGAAGAACACGTTTATCAATGATTACAGAAGAAGAAGCAGACGGGAAACAATCTTCACAAGCCAGGTTAAGGATTTTGTGTTAAACAGCAAACCTGCAGAGTCCAATCCAGAAAGTGATGTCAATTTTAAAGATCTTACTCTCTTGGTAGAATCACTTGAACCAGAGTTCAGAATTCCATTCCAGATGCATGACAGTGGTTATAAATATCAGGAAATTGCACAGGAATTGGGATTACAGTTGGGAACTGTAAAAAGCAGAATTCATTTCTCAAGAAAAAAGCTCATAGATAAAATTACTCACAAATAGGATAAAATATTGTCTTAAAAGATGGAAATAACCAAAATAGACTAAATTGTTAGAGCATTTAGTCTATTTTTGTATTAAAATATACAAACTTTAAATATTGTGTAAAAATGAACAGGTGTAAATTAATTATAATGGTATGTATGTCTCTATGTTTTGTGTCTGCATGCTCGGCCGACAAAAAAGAAATGGAGAGAAACAAAATAGTAAAGTTGGCAACAGTTGAATCTGCAAGTGGCAAGTTTGATATTCAATACCCTGGAAAAGTAAAAGCATCTGAAGATATAAGTTTGTCTTTTAGAGTTAGTGGAGTTATAAAAAATATATATGTAAAGCAAGGTGATTATGTGAGAAAAGGGGAGCTGATAGCTCAGTTGGACCCAACGGATTATCAAATACAATTGGATGCCACTACTGCTGAGTATAATCAAATAAAGGCAGAAGCTCAAAGAGTTATAGCACTATATAAAGACGGGGCTACAACTCCTAACAACTATGACAAAGCAGTTTATGGCCTTGAGCAGATAACAGCAAAATACAATCATCATAAAGACCAACTTGCATATACAAAATTGTATGCTCCATTTGAAGGGAAAGTACAGAATATAGTTTTTAGAGAGTATGAGACTGTTGGGGCGGGAATGCCAGTTATAAAAATTCTTAATTCTGCAGATCTTGAGGTTGAAATAAATATCCCGGCAGCAGAGTATGTTAAAAAAGAAAATTATAAAGGATATTTAATATATAAATATATTATTTGACTTAATGATTAAAAAGTTATATAATTTAAGAGCGTAATGTTAAACGGAGGTATTTAAAAAATGAAAAGAACATATCAACC
>CALCUQ010000350.1 GCA_937906795.1 uncultured Bacteroidales bacterium
CATTGCATCGCTAACGGTAACAGCATCCATGGTTCCATCACCCATATCTATCAGGCCATAAATACCGGTACATTTTCCTTTGCCGTTAAGCCCTTTAAAAGCAACCATCTGGTCTGGTGCAAACTCCAGGTCATTAACAAGAAACTCATGTAATTTATATAATGTTGTATCAGGTTTTATCTCATACTCTCTCATAAAAACCTTACTACCTGGAATCGAAGCTTTGAATCTATATATCATACATGTAAATTTTATTGCATTATGCTCATTAGCACTTCCAAAGTTACAATTTTTTGTATAATTTTACAACCTGTATGGGAACACAACAGGCAATAATTCCAGATTGCTTCAAAAGCATATCAGAACCTTCCACCGGTCTTTTTAAAGACAATGGGAGCAAGTTTCTTGCTTTTGCATATCCTGTCACTACAGAAGAAGAAATCAAGAATATAATACAACAACTTAAAAAGGAGTATTTTGATGCACGCCATCACTGTTACGCTTACAGACTTGGGCACACTGGTGCAATATGGAGAATGAATGATGACGGTGAGCCATCCTCTACAGCAGGCAGGCCAATTTACGGACAGATTTTGTCGGCTGAGCTAAGTGATATACTTGTTGTTGTGGTAAGGTATTTTGGGGGAATAAAACTTGGAGTTCCGGGACTTATAAGAGCATACAAAAGCTCCACTGCAGATGCAATTGCCAATGCTACAATCATTGAAAAAATTGCAACAGAACCGTTCAAGATAATTTTTGATTATCTGCAGATGAATACCGTTATGAAAAAACTTAAAGAGATGTCCCTTACCCCCACCAACCAGCAATTTGACCTTAACTGTACCCTGCAGGTTAGTGTAAGGCTAAATTCAATAGAGAGTTTTCTTGAGGCCTTTGACAAGGTTGAAGGGTGCAGAATAGAAAAAATAACAAACCAGGAAATAAACATTTAATTATAACATATATGCCAAAAAGTCTTATTTCAATCCACGATTTTACTAAAGAGGAGATTCTTCACATCTTAGATGTTGCACAAGAATTTGAGCAGAACAAATGTCAGAACATCTTGCACGACAAAGTTATTGCAACCCTCTTTTTTGAGCCCTCTACAAGAACCAGACTTAGTTTTGAAACTGCTTCAAACAGACTTGGCGCAAGAGTTATTGGATTTTCCGATGCCGGCAACACAAGTGTCAGCAAAGGAGAAACACTAAAAGACACCATTAAAATGGTTTCCAACTATGTAGATTTGATTATTATGCGTCATCCGCTGGATGGCAGTGCCAGATACGCCTCTGAGGTTGCTTCTGTACCGGTAGTCAACGCTGGAGATGGAGCCAACCAACACCCTTCACAAACACTTCTTGACCTTTACACAATAAGACAAACCCAGGGCAAACTTACTGATATAAGTATAAATATGGTAGGAGACCTTAAATATGGAAGAACTGTACACTCCCTTTTACAGGCAATGTCACATTTCTCTCCAAAATTTACTTTTACCGCTCCCGACGAACTTAAGATGCCCACCGAATACAAGGATTTCCTTGACAAAAAAGGGATTCCATACAAAGAAGAGTCTGCTCTTGAAGGAAACATAAACGATTGTGACATCCTTTATATGACACGCGTACAACAAGAGCGCTTTACAGACCCTATGGAATATGAAAAAGTTAAAAATACATATAGCCTTACAGCATCTATGCTTAAAGATGCAAAACCAAACATGAAAATTCTGCACCCACTTCCAAGAGTAACAGAAATAAGTCAGGATGTGGATGATACTCCATACGCATATTTCTTTAAACAGGCAGAAAACGGAGTATATGTTAGAATGGCCATTATAGCATACTTATTGGGATACAGATAAACCGGAATTAAAATTATTCATTATGGAAAAACAAGTAAGAGAACTTAAAGTAAGTGCCATAAAAAACGGCACTGTATTAGACCATATACCAGCAGACCAACTGTTTAGAGTAATTAAGATTCTGGACCTTGACAACTGTAAGAACCAGATAACATTTGGCACCAACCTAGACAGTAAAAGAATGGGTAAAAAGGCTATCATTAAGATCGCCGACAAATATTTTGAACCAGAAGAAATCAACAGAATTGCTCTTGTTGCACCAGACACCAAAATCAACATCATAAAAGACTTTGAAGTTGTAGAGAAAAAAATCATCAGTGTTCCAGACCACATCAGCGGTATTGTAAAATGTGCTAATCCTAAATGTATTACAAACCACCAGCCAATTACAACCCAGTTCACATCCATTTATGAAAATGGCAAACTTGAACTGCACTGCCGTTACTGCGAAAAGAACACAAGCTCTGAAGAATTAAGAATTATAATGTAAATACTATTTTTTATTAGGATTTATAAGACAATTTTCATAAATTGCAACAATTAAACAAAAACGAATATAAAAAAAATAATATCATGAAAGCATATAACTTTAACGCTGGTCCTTGCGTACTTCCAAAACAAGCTATTGAATCAGCAATAGCAGCTATCCAGGATTTTGACAATACAGGTATTGGTATTCTTGAGATTTCTCACCGTACTCCAGGTTGGGAAAGAATTATGGCAGAAACAGAGCAACTATGGAGAGAGTTGTTGAATATTCCAGATGATTATGCTGTAATGTTCCTTGGCGGTGGTGCCTCAACCCAATTCTTTGAAGTTCCTGCAAACCTGCTTAACAAAAAAGCTGCATACTTGCAAACAGGTGTATGGGCAAAGAAAGCCATCAAAGAGGCTAAATTCTATGGTGAGGTAGAAGTTGTAGCATCATCAGAAGATAAAACATATTCATACATACCTAAAGGATACACTATCCCTACAGATGCAGATTATTTCCATATTACAACAAATAACACCATTTACGGAACAGAGATTCATGAGGATATTGACTCTCCTGTAACATTGGTAGCAGATATGTCATCAGATATTATGAGCCGTCCTGTTGACATTAAGAAATATGGCCTTATTTATGGCGGTGCACAAAAGAATGTTGGTCCTGCAGGTGTAACTTTTGTAATTGTAAGAAAAGACCTTCTTGGCAAAGTTGACCGCAAAATTCAAACCATGGTTGACTACCGCACACACTACACAGAAGAGGCAAAGAACAGATCTATGTTCAACACTCCTCCTGTATTCCCAATCTTTGTAATGCACGAGACTCTAAAATGGGTAAAAGAGCAAGGTGGCGTAGAAGCTATGTACAAAATAAACAAAGCAAAAGCAGAGTTATTGTACAATGAGATTGACAGAAACTCATTGTTTGTTGGAACAGCAGCTAAAGAAGACCGTTCACTTATGAACGTATGCTTTGTAATGGCTCCTGGCAAAGAGGCTCTTCAAGATGAGTTTATGGCATTTGCCAAAGGCAAAGGAATGGTTGGAATCAAAGGTCACCGCTCGGTTGGTGGATTTAGAGCATCAATTTACAATGCATGCCCAATAGAAGCAGTTGAAGCATTGGTTGCTTGCATGCAAGAGTTTGAGAACCTTCACAAATAAAAAAAACACAAGAGATGAAAGTTTTAATAGCAACAGAAAAGCCATTCTCCAAAATAGCAGTTGATGGCATAAGAAAAATTGTAGAGAGTGCAGGTTATGAATTTGCAGCACTTGAAAAATATACCTCTTCAGATGAACTTCTTGCTGCAGTAAAAGATGCAGATGCACTTATTGTACGCTCAGATAAAGTTACAAAAGAAGTTGTTGAGGCTGCAAAGAACCTTAAAATAGTAGTAAGAGCAGGTGCAGGATATGACAATTTGGACCTTGCAGCATGCACAGAAAAAGGGATTGTTGCAATGAACACTCCTGGACAGAACGCCAATGCAGTTGCAGAGCTTGCCCTATGCTTTATGATTTATATGAGCAGAAACCAACTTACCCCAGGCACAGGCAGTGAGCTTAAAGGAAAAACATTAGGTATTCAGGCATATGGTAATGTTGGAAGACTTGTTGCTTCACACGCAAGAGGTTTTGGAATGAACATTATGGCATTTGATCCATTTGTCCCAGCTGAGGCAATGGAGGCAGAGGGTGTAATTGTAGCAAAAACATTAGAAGAACTATATGAGAAATCACACTTTGTTTCTCTTCATATTCCAGCTACAGAGCAAACCAAAAACTCTATTGGATACAACCTTCTTTCAAGAATGCCAAAAGGCGGTTGCCTTGTAAATACAGCCAGAAAAGAGGTTATAAATGAAGAGGAGCTTATTAAAGTTCTTAGAGAGAGAGAAGACCTTAAATACATTACAGATGTTGCAACAGCAAACCATGCAGCTATAGCAGAAGAATTTGGCAGACGCGTTTACGGCACTCCTAAAAAAATGGGAGCAGAAACAGCAGAAGCAAATGTAAATGCAGGTCTTGCAGCAGCAAACCAAATAGTTGATTTCTTTACCACAGGCAACAAGAAATTCCAAGTTAACAAATAGAACCTCAAATAAGATAAAAGATACAATTATGGTAAAAGTTAAACCATTTGCAGCTATTCGCCCACCAAAAGAGATTGCTCACGAGGTAGCATCCCGCCCTTACGATGTACTTAACTCAGTAGAGGCAAAGGCAGAAGCTGGAGAAAAATCATTACTACATATAATCAAACCAGAAATTGATTTTGACCCAATAGCAGACGAGCACTCAGAACCAGTTTACAATAAAGCCATTGAAAACTTTAAAAAATGGCAAGAGAACAAATGGTTGGTGCAAGATCCTAAAGAATATTACTATGTTTACGCACAAACAATGGGAGAAAGAACCCAATACGGTTTAGTAGTATGTGCAAACGTAGAAGATTATCTTACAGGTAAGATCAAAAAACATGAGCTTACCAGAAAAGATAAAGAAGATGACAGAATGATTCACGTAAGAAATCAAAATGCCAACATAGAACCTGTATTCTTTGCTTATCCCGACAACGAAAAAATAAACTCAATTGTAGAAAAAACCATTAAAAACAACCCTATTGAGTACGATTACATTGCACCAGTAGATGGTTTTGGACACAAATTCTGGGTAATAGACAATCAGGAAGACATAGATGAGATTACAAAAATCTTTGCAACCATACCTGCATTCTATGTAGCAGACGGCCACCACAGAACAGCCGCTGCCGCAAGAGTTGGATTAGAGAAAAAAGAACAGAATCCTAACCATACAGGAGAAGAAGAATACAACTACTTTATGGCAGTAGTATTCCCAGAGAGCCATCTTAAGATTATTGACTACAACCGCGTAGTAAAAGATCTTAACGGCCTAACACCAGAGCAATTCCTTGCAAAACTAGAGGAAGATTTTATAGTAAAAAATGAAGGTGCAGAGATATATGCACCTAATGCACTACATAACTTCTCAATGTATATGGGAGGCAACTGGTACTCACTTCAAGCAAAAGAAGGAACATACAATGATTCAGATCCAATTGGTGTTCTGGATGTTACAGTGTTGTCAAATCTTGTATTCGACAAACTGTTAGACATTAAAGATCTAAGGACATCAAAAAGAATAGACTTTGTTGGTGGTATCAGAGGTTTGGGAGAACTTAAGAAAAGAGTTGACAGTGGAGAAATGGTTGCAGCATTTGCACTATATCCGGTTTCAATGAAACAACTTATAGACATTGCAGACACAGGCAATATCATGCCACCAAAAACCACATGGTTTGAGCCAAAACTACAAAGCGGTCTGGCAATCCACAAACTTGCATAAACACACCTTATATATAAAATGTCTGGGCACCTAAGGTTACCCAGACATTTTTATTTGAAAACAAGAGTAAATACCGTACCTGTGTTATCACTTCTTGTCAATGAGATTGTACCATTATGCATTCTCATTATCTGACGCGATATACTGAGCCCAATCCCCGTACCATCTTGTTTTGTGGTATAGAACGGCACAAAGATCTCCTCTCTGCTCTCCTTGCTTATTGGAGTACCATCATTAAAAACATTTATGACAATCTCTTCAAAAGGATTTATTTCTGCAGTAATCACAATCTTTTTAGCTTCTGCCTGAATAGCATTCTTTACAAGATTTATAATAATTTGAGTTACCTGCCCCTCATCTGCATACAAAATAATATCATCGTCCTTTTCAACATACGAACATATGGCACCCCTAATCAGAGCCTGCTCTCTGGTAAGGTTTACAACTCTCTGAGCCAACTCCCTAAAATAAAAAGCCTTCTTTACAGCTGGAGCTATTCTTGTTAGATTTCTATAAGATTCAACAAACTTTATAAGACCTTTTGACGATTTTGATATTGTATTCAGGCCACTTCTTACCTCATCCTTAACATCATCAAACTCCAACAAAGTATCGCTCAAAGATGCAATAGGAGTTATAGTGTTCATAATCTCATGTGTCAGAACCCTAATTAGCTTTGACCACGACTGCTGTTCATTTTCAGCAATTTCCTTACTTATATCATTAAATGCAACAACAACCACCTCCCTCTTGCCAATAGTAGCGGCCGCAGATGTCAATGATATAGTTATTTTGCCACTTTCATTATAATAACTTGCCCTCCTTTCTGCCAAATCAGATACATTTTCAAAAGCATTGTACAGCGATTCCTCTACAGTTCTGAGTTGTCTTATATGCCCAAAGGTTGCAATTCCCAATAATTCAAGCGCAGTTTTATTACAATAATTAACCCGCCCTTGCTGGTCAACAACAACAATACCTGTTTTTACATGGTCCAACATCAAGCCAAAATACTTCTCCTGCTCAATAATCTCCTTAGTCTCCTTGTCAAAAATATTACGGAGTCTGTTAAGTGTATTATTGAATTTGCCTTCAAAAAATCTCTGCTCATCAAATCTAAAGTTAAGTTCCTTGTCTTCCAAAGCATCCAGCATATAAGCAACCTTACGTCTGAGCTTTCTTGATGTAAGCACATAAGTGGCCAAGGCAGAAACAAAAACCGCCACAAGAACAATCAATATAATGGATACAGCCGTCATAAGCTATATGTTATACTTCTTAAGTTTGGCATATAAAGTAGGCCTGCTTATCTCCAACGATTTTGCAACCATAGACAAATTACCCCCAAAACGTAACATTGCCGCTCTAATAGTCTTCTCCTCAGATTGTTCCAGAGTCTGGCCACTGAACGCCTTATGATCCATTTTATATACACTGCTCTGTTGGATCTCTATATCGGCAGAAGTCAACAATTCCCCTTCAGAAAGAATTACAGACTTCTCAATACAATTTTGCAACTCCCTAATGTTTCCAGGCCAAGTGTGCTCCTTAAGCAACTGCAGAGCATCGTTGGAAATATTCTCCACAGACCTCCTGTATTTTTGTGCATATTTTTTTAAAAATATTCCCGACAACGGTGCTATCTCTTCTTTCCTCTCCCTTAAAGGAGGAATGTGCAAATGCATTGTATTTATTCTATAGTACAAATCTTCCCTAAACTGGCCATCACGAACCATTTTTTCCAAATCCTTATTTGTAGCACATATCAGACGAATATCTATAGGAACAGCTTTTGTATCCCCTACTCGCGTCACAGTCCTGTTCTGAAGCACTCTAAGCAGCTTTGCCTGAAGATGCAAAGGAATATTCCCTATCTCATCCAAGAACAGGGTTCCACCATCGGCCTGCTGGAATTTTCCAATATGATCAGAATGAGCATCTGTAAATGCACCTTTAACATGCCCAAACAATTCGCTTTCAAAAAGAGTTTCCACAATGGCACCTACATCAACACATACCATTGGCTTAAGAGCCCTGGTTGACATTTTATGAATTTCTCCAGCCAGAACATCCTTTCCTGTTCCGTTTTCGCCTGTAATAAGAATAGCAGCATCTGTAGCTGCTGTCTTTTCAACAGTCCTACGAATTGCAGCCATCTGCCCCCCATTACCCCAATACATTCTTAAAGAAGATATCTCACCGGGGTCATTAGTTTTTTTCTCCTTATGAATGGAATCATAAGCACTTTTTAGAATATCAATTAATTTCTGGTTATCCCAAGGCTTAACCACAAAATCAAATGCTCCCCTCTTGATTCCCTCCACAGCAAGGCTGATATCTGCATACGCAGTAAAAAGAACAACCTGAATCTGTGAAGAATAGCTCTTTATTTGTGACAACCAGTACAACCCCTCATTTCCGGTATTGATATCTGTATAAAAATTCATATCCAACAAAACAAAAAGTTAATGAATTAAATAATAAATTTAAAAATGAAACAAATCCAATGGAACAAGCTAAAATATTAAATGAAA